>JACQJK010000115.1 GCA_016205055.1 Candidatus Doudnabacteria bacterium | reverse complement strand
TTCCTAAATTGTTTCTTAATCAACTTTATGATTATTTAAGGAATAGCGAATACGAACTTGGGTATTTTCTCAACTTTGCTTCCCCAAGATTGTTTATAAAACGAATAATTTTTACCAACGATAGGAAGTTTTTAAAAAACTTATTAGTGTTTATTTGTGTAATATTCGTGTCCTTTAGTGTATGGGTTGCAAGGCCTGTTCAGGCCTCAACCCTGTACGCCGGCGCTGCCCGGGAGACCGTGCAAGTCGGGGACACGTTTGTGGTCGAGTGGTTTTTGGATTCGCAAAATCAAGAAATCAACACGGTCCATCTGAAGTTAAGTTTTACTACGGACACGCTGGAAGCTCTGGAAGCAACCCCTGGTGGGTCGGCTTTCGTACTGTGGGCGCAGTATCCGGAATTTTCGAACTCAACCGGGGTTCTTGCATTAACCGGCGGAGCGCCGGGAGGGTTGCGCGGCGATAACATCCCGATTTTTCGGACGACCTTTCGCGCGAAAACCGCGGGCAGAGCCAGCGTGACCATGGACGAGTCGTCGCAAGTGTTGTTAAGCGACGGGCAAGGCACTGCCGACGCGCTGTCGTTTCGGGTTTTAGATTTTGCGGTTTCTCCGGAAGGTTCATGGCCCATCGAAATTACTTCACCAACCCATCCCGATCAGGGTTTGTGGTATCGGGAACGGCGAGTGGCGATTAAATTTTTCACTTCCGAAAAAGAAGAATATAGTTATAGTTTTAGTTCCAATCTGGAAATTTTTCCGGACGATATCCCCGACCCGTTAAGCCAGGAGCTGGTGTTCGAAAACTTGCCCGACGGAGTTTATTATTTCCGTCTGAATTCCCGCGTCGGCAATTCCAACTGGCAGGAGTCCGGTGGCTTTCGCGTGCAGGTTGACGCGACTCCGCCGGAGAGTTTCCAGCCGGTGGTGGGCAACCAAGCAAGTGTGTTCGGCGGCCAACCGTTTGTATCCGCCTCCACGGTGGACAAAACCTCGGGCATATCGTATTATAAATTCAAAAGCGGATTAGTCCGCGGTACTTTTGTGACGGCGGAGCCGCAAAAGATTTCTCGACTGTTTTTCGGCAACACAATCGAAGTGCAGGCATTTGATCGAGCGGGCAACGCGCAGACCGCGATCGTTGCTTACCCTGGTTTATTCCGCTGGCAATTCGTATTGGCGGTTGCGGCGGTCGTTGTGGTGATCATTGCGGCAATTGTTCGCCGGAAATTCAAAAAAACAAAGCAAGGTGAAGAATCGGCGCCATAAAACAACTTTCGGGCTGTGGGGGACGGCGTTGCTTTTGGCAGGCGGCCTGCTTTTTTTTATTGCAATACCCAAAGTGCAAGCCGCAACGCTGACGCTTGCGCCGCCGCGGGGTTCCTTTACCGTGGGGAGCACTTTTGACGTTACGATTTATCTTGACACGCAAAAACAAAGCATCAACGCGCTGCGGACTTATTTAACTTTTCCTCCGGATAAATTACAGCTGGTGCCGCGCGGTGCCGAAAAATCAATTATTACCGTTTATTCCAGTCCGCCGCGTTACGACAACACTAACGGGATCGCTGACTTGCAGGGCGGCATTCCGGGAGGAATCAATTTAAACAACGGGCAGGTCATTACGTTTACTTTCCGGGTCAAAGCCGTGGGCACGGCGCTGATTCAGTTTTTAGACGAGACTAAAGTTTTGGCCAATGACGGGCTGGGCACTAACGTGCTGTCGCAAGCCCATAACGGCATTTATGATTTGGCTCTCCCGCCGCCAGCCGGACCAGTAGTGGTTTCGGAAACTCATCCGGATCAAGCCAAGTGGCACCCAAATACCACTGCGTGGTTGAAGTGGGCGCCGGACGATGCGGGTGTGGAGGCCTACAGTTATATTTTAAACGATACTCCTACGGACATTCCAGACGATATCTCCGAAGGTGCTCGGACCGATATCGCTTATCGGAATTTGGGCGACGGGGTGCGCTACTTTCATATCAAGTCTTTGCGGCGCGGCAGTTGGGGCGGAGTGACGCATTTTGCTTTGAACATTGACTCCTCGCCGCCGGCGGAGTTCCCGATTGAGATCGTGCCCGGGCCGCGCACCACGCGCAAGCAGCCGGTAATTCAATTTGCCAGCACGGACACTTTATCAGGACTAGACCATTACGAGTTAAAATTAATTCCCTTGACCCCCGAAGCCATCAGCATTGGCCAGGGCCCGCCATTGTTTTTAGTTCCTCTCACGGCTGCAGCGAGTGGCGTTGACCGCGGCCAGCCATTATTTATAGAGGTTGACAGTCCCTATGTTGCGCCGGAACTGACTTACGGCTCATACGACGTGATTGTGCGTGCGTACGATCGTGCGGGAAATTTTCAAGAGCAGGTCCAGCGGTTAAAGATCGTGTCGGCGCTCTTTCGGAATATCTCCGGGCAGGGACTGGAGTTCCGCAGCCGCTTGATTATCCCGTGGATCTGGATCTGGATTTTCGCCGGCTTGCTTTTGCTGGCGCTTTCGTACCTGGCTTGGCGCTTGGAGCGTTGGCATCGGCGGGTGCACGAGCAGCGGGCAAGCAGACAGTTGCCGGCGCATCTGACGGAACAATTAGATGAATTGAAAAAATTCCGAGAAAAATACGGAAAAATCGCCGTGTTGCTGCTGGCTGTTACTTTGGCGGCATTTGCTCCTGTCGGAGCGCGCGCCGACACGGTGGAACTCACCCCTCCCTACATTTCCATAGTTTCCAAAGACATTTCCAACGAGGAAATTTTCTACGTCGGCGGCAAAACCGATTCTTCAAACGTGGGAGTGGTGATTTATCTGCAGAATTTGCAAACCGGCGAAACCATCAGCCAGACCGTGACTTCGGAAAAGAACGGCGACTGGTTTTACCGTCACGACACTTTTTTGCCCGGCGGGCGTTACCTGCTTTGGACCCAGAGCAAACTCGGCGGTCAAGTGAGCCCCCCCAGCCCCCAGGTTCAGCTTGACGTCAAACCGACCGCCATTCAGTTTGGCGCGTCGCGGATTAGCTCGGAATTTTTGTACCTGTTCGCGGTGATCGTTTTGCTGCTGGTGATTAGTGCGTTAACGGCCTACATTTTGTTCCATGTCTATCACGGCAGGAAAAAACATAAGCTCTTCCTCAAAGAAGTTCAGGAAGCCGAAGAGTCGTTGCGGCGGGGGTTTGCCGTTCTGCGGCGCGACATCGAGGCGGAATTGGAGGTCATTAAAAAAGTCAAGTTAAGCGAGAAAATTTCTGCCGAGGAGCGCGAAAAAGAAGAGCAGCTCTTAAAAGACCTTGAGCAGGTGGAGAAATACGTAGAAAAAGAGATCTGGGATATTGAGAAGGTTGAACAGGCCAGGTAGATTTCGGAATCCTTGCCCTGCTCAAAAATTTTAGCGCTGTTGGGCGGCAGTTCGGCCAGGAAATCTGGGAAATTGAAAAATTGGAAGAAAAGAGTTAGTATAAGAACGTACATTTGCCTCAAAAACAAAAATGTTCGAAAAAATTGCGGCCTGGCTGGCCCATTCCGCCGCCAAATCGAGCCCAAATTACCCAGATCAATTGATTCGGTATTTTCTCGTTTTCATTTTGCTGTCCTTGCCGATTACCCTCCTGGCCGTTGTCAGTTATTTCCAAATTTATCAAGAACTGACGACTTTAACTTTAGCGAGGCGGGAAGCCGTGGCCATTCCCGTGAGTATTGCTCTGGAGGAGAAACTTGACCGCCTGGTGGATTTGGGAGTGGCTTTCTCAATTCATCCCAAACTGCGGGCCGCGGTGCAAAGTAAAGACTGGGCGGCGGCCCGCGAAGTTTTGGAAGTTTTCAAAGCTACTGCGGATGAGCCGTTTATAGACAGAATTTTTCTTGCTGACGCGGAAGGCGTCTTGCGAGCCGACTTTCCTGCCTTGGGCACGGCCGGACAAGATTTTTCTTTCCGCGACTGGTATCAGGGGGTTGTCAGGACGAGCCGACCTTATATTTCCGAAGTTTATCAGCGAACCGCGACTCCGCGGTACAACGTGGTCGCCGTGGCTTTGCCGGTCGTGGGCGACGACCAACATCTTCAAGGAATTTTGGCGCAGCAAATCCGACTGGATAGTTTTCTGGAATGGAGTAAAAAAATAGATATCGGCCAGGACGGATTTGTTTACGTCGTGGACCAAAAAGGCAATTTGGTTTTTCACCCCCAGTATTCGCCCGGAGATCAAATCGTGAGCTACGCAGAAGCGCCGAACATTAAAAAGCTTTTGAACGGGGAGAGCGGTGTTGGAATCTTTTATAATCCAATCGAAAAAGAGGAGAGATTGACAGCTTTTCATCCGGTTTCAGGATACGGCTGGGGAGTTGTGGTTTCCCAGTCGCGTCAGGCGGCTTATCATTCTCGAGATAGAAGTTTGCAAAATTTGGCCGCGATTTACGTCGCCCTTTTGGTCATCAATGGATTTTTGATCTTTCTGATACTGCGCGCCGTGGGCCATTACCGCAATCACGGGGGGAAAAATTAAAATTTCTTATCTGTAGCGTACGGGTCCTTGACAGGTTTGCGCCCTTGGGCTAAGATAAAGATGGCTTAAAAATTAATAGAGAAAGGAGATCGAGAACCTTTTTTAAAGAAATTTCCTCAAAAAGCGTGAGTGAGGGGGGATATGGCACGTTACGGAAATCGGGGCGTGTTTTTTTTCGCCGATAGGCCAAGCATGGCAAGAATTGCCAGCCGTGGCGTATCTGCGAAGCAGGTACCGGCTCCTTAACAACCAAATAGGTAAATTGACCATTGAATAGTGACAGGAAAAGCGTTGATTCCAAAAGGTTTTGCGAATGACCTTTATAACTCCTTCGGTTAAGCCAATCCGCCTCTGGCGGCTTTGGTGGAAATCGCAAGGTAAAAAATATTCGCGCCAGTTCTCCCGCCATTGGCGGGACGAACTCTTGTATCTTTACTTTCTAGTGTCTGAGCTGCGAATTTACTTCGCGCCGAAGACTCTACTTGAAGTGAAGAAAATGCTTTAAGCATTTTCTTCAAGATACTTTATTGAGAGTTTGATCCCCCGCAGTAGTCCGCCTTGGGCGGACACGACGGGGCAGGCTGGCTCACTTTGACTTCGTCAAAGACTGAGCCGTTAAATCCTGCTAAGTAAGTTTTACTTATTTAGGCATTACACTTTCTTCTATTGAGAGTTTGATCCTGGCTCAGGATGAACGCTGGCGGCGTGCCTTATACATGCAAGTCATACGCCCAGCCCTTTCTGTATTTTATGTTAATATTGCAGTATGTACTACGTTTACATTCTCAAAAGCGTGAACCATCGTTCGCTTTACGTAGGATATACTAATGACCTTCGCCGAAGACTTAAGGAGCATAACGAAAAACGGTCAAAGTATACCAGTCTGATGGGTACTTGGCAGCTTGTCTATTACGAGGCTTATAAGTCCAAGCGTGATGCGATGAAACGAGAGCAGTCATTGAAACAGTATGGCTCATCTCTCGGTCATCTGCGGCGAAGGATATCAGGGAGTTTATTATAAAGTTTAGAAAGGGCTGGGAGTGGCGAACGGCTGAGTAACACGTAGGAACTTCTCCCGCCACGGGCATAACTCACCGAAAGGTGAGCTAATTCCCGATGGCACCGCGAGGTTAAAGGGTATTCGCAAGAATTACCGGGCGGGACAGGGCCTGCGGACCATCAGGTAGTTGGTGGGGTAATGGCCTACCAAGCCAATGACGGTTAGGGGACCCGAGAGGGTGTACCCCCAGACGGGGACTGCGACACGGCCCCGACTCCTACGGGAGGCAGCAGTAGGGAATATTGGACAATGGGCGAAAGCCTGATCCAGCGACGCCGCGTGGAGGATGAAGGCCTTCGGGTTGTAAACTCCTTTTGTCGCCGAGGAATTTTTGACAGTAGGCGACGAATAAGAGGTTGCTAACTCTGTAAAATTAGAAGTTGGAAGTAAGAAGTTAGAGGTTGGAATGTCTAACCTCCAATCTCCAACATCCAACTTCCAAAATTGGTGCAGAGTTTCGATGGTAACATCGAATAAGAAAATCTTCCTCCTACGCTAATTAGTAAATTAGCTTCGGAGGACGCTGTCCTGCCTAGGTTACAAGTGTTGTACTCTTAAATGAGTGCTTGCACTGCGTAGCTTTAGCGGAGCAGTGCGCTATATGCTGGGATATCTTGTTAATGGTAATGTACTTTTTTTGTCATCCCGGACTCGATCCGGGATCCATCTGGATTCCCGCTTTCGCGGGAACGACGGAATGAAGTAACAATCATTATCAAACCCTAAAAAACTCGACCGCTCGAGTATACGGGTTGCAAGACAATCAGCAGGTAACCGGATAATCAGATAACCGGAAGTCGGATAATCAGATAATTAAATTTCTGGTTTATCCGATCGATCCGATTTATCCGATTTTCTGGGCTCCTCAGAGACTACACGCGAGACCCCAACGAATGGAAGTTAGAAGTGGGAAGTGAGAGGTTGGAAAATCAATAAATCCAACTTCCAATTTCCAACATCCAACCTCCAAACTGGGTGATGATATAGTCCACGCTCCATGGTGACATGGAGAGATATGAGAGGTCAGGATTTGAATTGGAATTATCCAACTTCCAATCTCCAACATCCCACCTCCAACATATGGCCAGCAGCAGCGGTAATACAGAGACCTCGAGCGTTAT
>JACQJK010000098.1 GCA_016205055.1 Candidatus Doudnabacteria bacterium | reverse complement strand
TGGAGATTTTGTTTATGAATTGATCAAAGATGCTCCGATGCCAGCAAAAAATATTTCTCAATTCGATCGGGATCATTTGGTGGCCAAAACGGGTAAAAGCCAAATTGTCCAACCCATAGCTGCGGCTGCCGGGATTAACGACATAAGCGGCAATCATTGTATCAAAAGACAGAGGTTGCAGACTGATCCCAGCCAGGTTCAACACTAAAAAATCGTACTTCATATTGTGCCCCCATTTTTCGACACGTTTGTCTTCGAGTAAGGTTTTAAATTTAGAAACGTCTAACTCCCCCTCTCCCCCTCTTGCTCCAAGAGGGGGAGCACTACCGGTGGTCTCTCCACTTAAAGTAAGGGGAGATAAAGAGGGGTTATAAACAAACGGCACGTAATACGCCTCGCCCTTGACGCAAGACACGGAAACACCCAAAAGTTTTGCTTCCAGCTCTCGTTCCGAGGTGGTTTCAGTGTCCACCACAAATCCTTTTTGCCCGCCCAGTTTCTTTACCAACCGGTCAAGTTCGCTCTGATCTTTTATCAAATGATAATTTTTATTTACTGCCCTGCTCCCTCTTTCTTGTTTTAAGCCCCGGCTTGTCTCACCCGCTCCAGGCGAACGAGAAAGGGGTCGGGGGAGTTTATCCAGCAAACTTTTAAACTCCATCTCCTGCAAGAACTTCAATGCCCCGCTTGCGTCGTAATTGCCAAACCGAGTTTTCTCCAAAGAAAACTTCATCGGAACTTTTGTATCAATGATCGCCAGTTTCTTGGAAAGCAAACACTCCGCTTTGTGCGCAAGCAGCTTCTCTTTGAGTTTCGCGGGCAACCCCTTTGCCTTTTTGCCTGCTGATTCCAACTCGCCATACAAATCCTCCACGTGCCCAAATTTTTTGACAAGCTCAATCGCCCCCTTGTCGCCGATCCCCGCAACTCCGGGAATATTGTCCGAAGGATCGCCCCGCAGGGCTTTGTAGTCGGCGACGTATTCTGGACCAAAGCCGTAGCGCTCAAACACGCCCCGCTCGTCATACTCAATGATCTCCGACAACCCTTTTTTGGTGGTGAAGACTTTCGTATGTTCACCCACTAACTGTAGAGTGTCTAAATCGCCGGTAACGATTACGCTTTGTACCTCCGCGCCCCCTTCCCCTCTCCCGCTTTGCGGGAGTGGGTGCCCGTCCCGGGCGGGCGGGTGAGGGCGAGAGACTGCTTCAACTATGGTCCCAATCACGTCATCGGCTTCATACCCTTGCTGCTCAAAAACCGGCAAACCAAGCGACTGGATAAATTCTTTGACTTTGGGAATCTGGTCGTACAACTCTTGGGGAGCTTTAACGCGGGTGGCTTTGTAATCTTTATAGAGTTTGTCGCGAAAAGTCGGGCCGGCTAAATCAAAAGTTACCGCGATGTAATCGGGCTGAATTTTTTTGAGCGCGTTCAAAAAAATCGTCACAAAGCCATAGACGCCGTTGCTGGGAAAGCCCTTAGACGTGGAAAGATGAGGAATGGCGTGAAACCCGCGATGGACAAGCGAATTGCCGTCAACAACCATTAACTTTGGAGTCTTCATAAAACAATTCTAACAAAAAACCCGACCCTTCACTAACTCTTGAAAAAGCAAAACGCCCCGCGGGAGCGGGGCGTTTTTCGCTGAAACAAATAAAGCTCCCCAGCCTAAAGGATGGTGTATTCCTTGAGTCTTTGGGCTCTGCGGAATACATCGCCGCATCGGCATTCGCCGATACATTGCGGCTCCCGGAGCTGTGTTATCCCCTCCGCCTTCGGCTTCGGGCTTGGCTTCATCCCCGCGCTTGAAAGCGCGGGGTATTCGCCTCAGGGACAATAAACCTACATTCCGGTTTTATCAGCGCAATATTTACAATAGGTTTTGTGCGTGAAGATGGTGACCAGGGCCGCAACGCCAACTAGTACGTAAATCACCTTGGAAATCGGAGCGTCCATGCCGCCAAAGATTTGACCGACATCCCAACCGGTAAGCCCGAATACGCCCCAGTTCACGCCGCCAACCCACAGCAAAACGAAAGCAATCATGTGTAAGGCCTTCAAGTTTGTCACCCCCTTTCAGAAGTATTAAGAACCTATTTTAAAAATCCTTCTTGGCTGCAATTCCAGAAATTCGGCTGCAAACCCCTTCTCGGGATTCGGCGTAATTAAGCCATTACACCTCATC
>JACQJK010000107.1 GCA_016205055.1 Candidatus Doudnabacteria bacterium | reverse complement strand
TTGTGCGTCTTGAGTTTTGGGTCAAAAGGATTCTTCCGAAACAGGGGTTCGCGCTTTTCAGCTAATAGTTTGATTTTTAAAGGCAGTTTTTTATATTCTCTCGCGAACTTTGGCGAGTAGATAATTTTCATGCCGGGGGTTACCGCAGGTCTTTAAGGGACTTTAGAAGCTTACCTTTCTTGCTTTTAATAGCCCTTCTGCTGCCTTGCAGTTCCTGCGCAAGTTTGTCTTCTTTCCAAGAGCGCAACAAATCTCTGAAAAATTCGCTTTTCGTGGCATAACCCTGGGATTTTACGGCCGCCTCCACCTCCTCTTTCAGGTCAGTAGGCAAAGAGATGTTAAGAATGGAACGCATTGTTGCAAAATTACTGATTACTATCTTAGTGTAACACATTGTGTTACATTGTCAACCCACTACATTTATCGGCTTACCTTTCGCCCAAGCTTGGAAATTCTCAATGGTGGTTTGCGTAATTCGCAATACCGCCTCTTGGCTGTTAAAGGCGTTATGCGGGGTGATAATCGCGTTTTCTTCCGCCAGCAGCTGGTGGTCTTGCAGCGCTACCGAGAGTTTTTCGCGTTCCAAATAACTGCTGATTAATTTTTTGTCTTCCGAAATTATCCCCTCTTCTTCCAACACGTCCAAGCCAACGCCCGCAAGCCGCCCGGAACGCAGGGCTACAAGCAGCGCCGCGGTTTCCACCAGTCCGCCGCGCGCCGTATTGACCAAAATGCTGCCGGGCTTCATCAACCGGATATTCCCTCGGTTAATCAGATGATGGGTTTTCTTATTATAGGGTGCGTGCAAAGTCAAGACATCGGCATTTGATAGCACTTTTTCCAAGCCGACATAGCGTACGTGATAACGCTTCATCAATTCCGGCTTGGGAAACGGATCATAAGCCAAAATTTTCATTTCAAACCCAGTGGCTATCCTGACCGCGTGCTCGCCGATATGGCCGGTGCCCACGATTCCGATGGTCTTCCCTTTAAGGTCAAAACCTCGTAGGCCCTTTAGATTAAAACGGCCTTGTCTAGTTCGATTGGCTGATTGGACAATCTTGCGGGACAGCGCCAGAATTAACGCGAACGCATGTTCGGCAACGGTGTTTTCCCCGTAATAAGGCACGTTGGAAACGACAATGCCTCTTTGTCTGGTTTCGGCAAGATCAATGTGATCAAACCCGGTTGAATTCGTGGTAATAAACTTTAACTGCGGCAGTCTAGTAAGCGCCGCTTTATCGATTCGACAATGGATGAAAATCGACAATGCCTGGGCGTCGCTGTGCTGACGGAGGTTGGAAGGGGAAGTTTTGTGCGGGGAAAACCGTAAAGAGAAACTGGCGGCGGGCAAGCGCTGTTGCAACAGCTCTTTCTGCCACTTTTCCTTAACTTCAAACAAGCTGATCGTGATTTTAGCCATGGCTCACGATTAACACCCATTAACACCCCCCACCATTTTACCACAACGCACGAAAAAAAGAACTTTTTGACATGACGTTGAAAAAAAATTTCTCTCGTGCTATCCTGGTCAGAGTCCGGGGCGAGACGCACTCTTCTTCGAATACCCCTTTCAATCCGTCTTGCCCTGCGAAGTCTTGACGAAGCACGGGGCGAAAGCTTCAGCTCCGACGTTTTCAGTCGGAGTCACGATCGCAGCATCGGGGTCGGCCCCGCACCATTTCTGTTAGAAAAGGCTCCACGCGCCGTGGCTGCGCCCATAGCTCAGTCGGTAGAGCAGCTCCCTTCTTGCCCCGCACCGTCCGCCTCTGGCGGACTGGTGCTGGGGTTAAGGAGATGGTCGCAGGCCCGCCCCGCACCTTTTCACTAAGGACGATTTGTAAAAATTTTAGCCGCTTTTGGTTGCGCTCGTAGCTCAGTCGGTAGAGCAGCTCCCTTTTAAGGAGATGGTCGCAGGTTCGATTCCAGCCGAGCGCATGACATGAATATTCCGTAAAAGGTGCGGGGTGAAATTCCTGCCGAGCGCATGACATGAATATTCCGTAAAAGGCGCGGGGTTCCGCCTCGGGCGGACTGCACGAGCGCACCACGTAGGAAAAGTCAATGC
>JACQJK010000104.1 GCA_016205055.1 Candidatus Doudnabacteria bacterium | reverse complement strand
GTGTTCAGGTCGCCCTCGCGCTCTTTTTTGTCCGCCTCCATTTTCAGCCGGTCAATTTCCGACTTGGCTTGGCGGATTTTAGTGATTACGTCTTTTTCCGCCTTCCAATGCAGCTCCAGTTGGCGGGTTTTTTCGTTCAGTTCCGCCAAATCTTTTTGGATTTTTTTCAGTTCGTCTTTGACGTCTTTCGCCGGTTCTCGCGAGAGCGCTTGTTTTTCAATTTCCAATTGTCGCTGTTTGCGTTTCAATTCGTCCAGCTCTTCCGGCATGCTGTCGATTTCCATGCGCAAGTTGGCCGAGGCCTCGTCAATTAAGTCAATGGCTTTATCCGGCAAGAACCTGTCGGATATGTAGCGGGCGGAAAATTCCACCGCCGACACGATTGCCGAATCGGTGATTTTAATGCCGTGATGAACTTCGTATTTTTCCTTAAGGCCCCGCAGTATGGCCACGGAGTCGTCAATGCCGGGTTCCGCGACCAAAACCGATTGAAAGCGGCGTTCCAAAGCCGCATCCTTTTCAATATAGCGCTGATATTCTTTTAAGGTGGAGGCCCCGATGGCGTGCAAGGTTCCGCGAGCCAGCATGGGTTTGAGCATATTGGCGGCGTCCAGGCCCCCTTCGGCCGCTCCGGCGCCGATGACGGTGTGTAATTCGTCAATGAATAAGATGATTTGCCCGCTGGATTGCTCCACCTCGCGCAAGACCGATTTTAACCGCTGTTCAAACTCGCCGCGAAATTTCGCGCCAGCAAGCAATGAGCCCATATCCAAAGAATAAATTTGCTTGTTTTTGAGCGATTCCGGCACATCCCCGGCGATTATTCTTTGGGTTAACCCTTCGACAATCGCTGTTTTGCCCACGCCCGGATCTCCGATTAAAAGCGGGTTATTTTTTGTTCTCCGCGACAGCACCTGCATGACCCGCCTGATTTCCCCGTCGCGGCCGATGACCGGATCAAGCTTGCCTTTTGCCGCCAGTGTCATGAGGTTAATGGTGTATTTTTCCAAGGCCTGGTAGCTGGATTCCGGTTCCGGAGAGGTGACCGTGGCGCCGCCGCGAATGTCTTTTAAGGCGGTCAAGGATCGTTCTCGGTCCAGGCCGAATGATTCTAAAAGTTGTTTTCCGGCTTGTCCCTTTTCCATAATCGCCAAAAAAAGATGCTCGGTGGAGATATATTCGTCTTTCAGTTTTTTGGCCTCGCGTAACGATTGGTTCAGCACCTCGTTGAGGTTCTGGGTGATATAGACTTGTCCCATGCCGGCAAACACCACGGCGATTTGCGGCAGGTAGGCGATGCGTTGGTTTAAGGCCTTTTCCACGGCGTCGGGGCTTAGCCCGAGTTTAGACAAAAGCGAGGGAACGACACCGTTTTCCTGGGTCACTAAAGCCAGCAGCAGGTGAAGAGTGTCCACTTGCTGCTGGTTTCTTTCGGAAGCCAGCGCTTGGGAAGCGGCAATGGCTTCTTGGGCTTTTTGGGTGAACTTGTCTAAAGGAAACATGGATTGTAAAGTCAAAACTCAAAATTTCAGTAAGTCGGATGAGTGTATTCAGATCCTAGCATTAGCACTCGACGGTGTCAAGTGCTAATCACCGAGGCGTTAAACTTTCGGAGGACAGGGCAATTTTGCCAAATTAACCCTATTTGAGTCGCGCCCCGCACCATTGCATGAGACGAATCTCCCAAGTTTTTGCACTTTCGGTAAGCTCGCCTGCGGCTTTGCCCGGTAGTATTATTCATTCGCTTTTCGGCAATGGTGCGGGGTCAAGTGCTAAACTGCGACCATGCGATTATGGCAAGCCGGTTCAGTGCTTCAGGCGTTTCCTTTTGAGTCGCGCCCCGTAGCGATGCGGAGCATCTGCTACCGGGGTCAAGTGCTAAACTGCGACCATGCGATTATGGCAAGCCGGTTCAGTGCTTCGGGCCGTTCCTTTTGAGGCGCGTCGGGTGGAGAGCGGGTATCTGGCGCGAAGAAACGAGCATGAATTTGCAAAGGCGCAACTTGCTATTTTTTGCATTCATATTATACTTCTGCCCAGATAAGGGAGGCGCCATGGCTACTACTGCGCAAGGAACGCTGGATTTGACAGCCGCCGCGCAGATCGTGGGGAACACTCGCCTGGAAAGGACAGATCGATTGAAAGCGCTTTTCGCCGAGTGCGGGGCCGATGAATTTGCGGTTGTAGTGGACGGCGAGGGTTTCGCCTTACACTTCCACGGTCGTCAGTGCGGGATAGTGGTTGCCAAGGTTGGCGACTTGCTCGAATTGGTTTTTTCCGACCCGGACGCAGAAGCGGCGCTTGCCCGCAAGCTTTCCGCGGCTTGGCCGTCGGCACCCGGCGAAGAAGACGCCATCAACCAGCTTATCACGCGCAAGCTCCAGCTCGACGCTGCGTTCACCTAAACGCCAAAGCTCCGGCTTTGGTTTTTTGTTCGCCGCCAGCCGCGAAAACCCCAAGCAACAGTCCGCCTGGGCGGACGTGGTCGAGGGAATCAGACTGGTGTCGAACTAACAAGCCATGCTACCTGCTTTTTTTCCCGTGATATTTTTTATGGATTTCGCCTAAACGCCGGTTGGTCAGGTGGGTGTAGATTTGCGTGGTGGTAATGGAGGAGTGACCGAGCATCTCTTGCACCGCGCGCAGGTCTGCTCCGGCCAACAGTAAGTCGGTTGCGAAACTGTGACGCAGGGTATGGGGAGTGATGTCTTTGGCGATGCCTCCTCGCAGCGCGTACTTTTTTATTATTCTTTGGATGGAGCGGGGGGTGAGGGCTTTGGGTTTATTTTGCCCCAATTCCTCCAGTTCTTCCGCGGTGGTTTTCGCCCGGTGGGCAGTAAACAGTGCGTCGGATTTATCTTGTCTGTGCTTAAGGTATTCGTTCACGGCTTTGCGCGCCGACTCGGAAAGAAACACCACCCGGATTTTGTCGCCTTTGCCTCGGACCGGAAATTCATTTTTGTCGGATCTGACCTTTTGCCGGGAAAGCGAGGCAAGCTCGGAAACTCGCAAGCCGGTGGAAAACAGCGTTTCCAGAATTGCCCGGTCGCGCAAACGAATAATTTCGTTCGGTTCCTCCTTCACCGCTTCAATCAGCCGTCTAACTTCTTCTGCTTCCAAGTACTGCACTTGCCGCGAGGCGGTGCGGGCCAGTTCAATTTTTTCCGCCGGAAGCGTTGCGATGTTATTTTTGGCTAAATACTTCAAAAACGACCGCAAGGCGATCACGTGATAGTTTTGGGTGATGAGTTTTAACGGTTTTCCTGCCGCGTCGCGGCTGCGGTTAAGAGCAAGCCGGTATTTCCTCACCAAATCAAGTTCTATTTCGGGAGGCGAGTCAACGCTCTGTTGTTTGGCAAAATCCAAAAAACGCTTGAGGTAATGATCGTAATTTTCAATCGTCAAAGGAGAGCGATTTTTTTCGATTTCCAGGTGTTCCAGGAATTGGGTTTTTAGTTTTTGAAGTTTAGACATGCTAGATATTGTGCGACTTAATTATAGCACGGCGCGTACGGGTTTGACTTTTTGAGGTTTCTCGGGCAGACTGTTTGCGTATCAAAAGGAGGCAGGGCATGAAAGACGGTGAGGTTCCGGTAGTCGTTACTTCCATCCTCGCCCTTGCGGTCCTATGGGGGGGGTTTTGCCTGGAAATGCATAGCCGCTACGGCTCTGTCGCTTCCTGGCCGTTCGAGCCGTGGCCTGCGGTGATGCTGGCGTTTTCGGTTGGGCTTGCGTTTTGGACCGCGCTTAACGTGACCGGCTGGAACCGTAGTCCGTACATGTCCGGTGTAGGTATCGTCGTCATGGTTCTGTCCGCTGCCAGCTTCGACTACCCGGTTATGGAGGTGGCTGTACTGTTGGCGTTCCTCGGCGGCGTCGGGCTTGCATGGGTGATTCGTGAGATAGCCCTTTGCGCAACGGGTACGGAACCATAATCAGTTGTTTGGACGGGGAGTTCCGCACTCCACCGTATCAATCTTTGTTATCCTCTGTTTTGAGCAGGGGATTTTATTTATGAAAATTGTGTTTAAGAGTTGGGTGAATAATCAATATTTTAGTCTTCGAGCGGAGCGTCAGCGGAGTCGAGAACCTTTTATACCATCTAAGCCAAAATTTTAGCTTCTCCACCCCAGTAGTACAGCCGATAAATCGGCAGACTACGGGGCAGGCAAGGTCGAAGAATAAAATTTTGCCGTTTCGTAATTCAAGGTAATTCAAAGTTTAATCGGAGGCGAGCTTTACGCTGTTGCCGCGTTCGTTACTATCCTTGGCAGCGTGTTTGCAGCCTACGACTGCCAGAATCTGGCACAGGTTTTTTCGGGGGAAGTCAGAACCGGCCGGCAAGAAGATCGGCGGGGTGCTTTGGAGCTATTTTTCAGGCTTGTTTAGTCCCTTTTGGGACGAGCCAGCTTTTTGAGGACTTACGGGATCCGTAATCCCTAGATACAAAATAATAATCATAAAAAAACCGACCGAATTGGCCGGTGGCGGGTGCAGCTAGAGTTCAATGCGCAATCTGCCCTTGTGGGCGGCGTGCCGCAGCAGTCTGATTGCCGCGCGGCGCGTCGCTTCGGCCGGCTCCTCCATTTCTACTCCGAAATCTTTTGGATCAAAGTCCGTCGTAGAAACGTCGACGCGCGGCCGCTTGTTGCCGAGCCGACCAAGGAGGGCGGAAGTCGGCGCGTAGTCGGAATCGGCGCAAAACTGCAGAACGGTGGCGAATTTTCTGGCGACCAGCGAGCCGGGTAACAAGTGCCCCATCCCCCAGTTGAGCGCCGAGCGGACCAGCGCGTCCTCAATCGCAAGAAATTCCGCGGGAACAGGTGTGCGGCGAAGGATGAGGTCAACAACACAAAACCTTGGCCACAGAAACTCCGCCACAAAGCGAAAGTACGGCACTTCGCGGATGACATAGGGGTATGGCTCGCCCGTCCGATTTTGTCTGACCGCAAGAAACTCCAGCAGCTGGTTGGTTATCTCAATCTCCTTGAGGTTGTGGCACATGGGCAAAAGTTTGCCCACGATAACCTTTTGCGCGACGGCGGCGACGGAAGTGCCTTCCGGTCGGCCGTCGGCGCCCCAGTTGGGGGCGGTGGCAAGGTCCAGCAGCTTTCGCAAGGCTGGCGCCACTGTTTCGGGGAATTGGGCGTTGAACAGGATATCCGGAATGGCGTATAGCGAGTGCGCCGCGATGGACGCGGCGATTGCATTCCTGTCTTCCGGAAGCTTTTGCAGATTATCGAACCGCCTCCAGAATTCCTCAAGGCGCCCCAAGGCCCTTTGTAGCTTGGCCTGGGCTTCTGCGTTCAGTTGTTGTGTCTTTTCTAGCGTCATAAAATTTTCCTCCTCTTGACTGGCTGTTCTATGCTGAACAGCAGCGGCATTCTATAAAGGATTTAAGCGTTTGTCAAGCTGACTCGGTTGTGCTATAATCTAGCCGGATTTATTAATTCGGCCCTGACAGCTTGGCATGGAGAATTTTTCCGGGCAGCATCTGCGGGGCGCGAGTACGTCAGTTATATAACCGCTTCGCGAATTTAACGGGGTAAAAAAAAGGAAAAGAAGATGCTGACGCCAAAGGAAAAGGACGCTTTAATCAAAAAATATCAAATTCACAAGGATGACACCGGCAGCCCGGAGGTCCAGGTGGCGATTTTGACGCGGGAAATTGCCGAAGTGCAAAAACACCTGGCGATCCACAAGAAAGACAATCACTCGCGGCGCGGTCTTTTAAAGATGGTGGGCAACCGTCGCCGACTGCTTCGCTATTTGAAAAGCGAGGACGAGAAGCGCTTTGAGAAGATCGCGGATAAATTAAAATTAAAAGTTTAATAATGAGGATCCCCGCGCTTTGCCGTGAGGATTAGAATAGTCCGGAGGTCTCACGTTCCCCCGACCGAAGGACACCGAGGATGCGGGAGGCAGCCCCGACGGTTGCGTCGAGGCGATCGGAAGGGAAAAACCCTTTTCACGGGTTTTTCCCTTCGAGAATTCATTAACGTTTCTGTTCTGGTTTTCAGAATTAGCGATGACTATCTCCAATAGTCGTTGTCATCCTGCAAACGAGGACGGAAACTGGAAAGGCAGTTGCCATGTCCCAAAAAGTGAATAAGGAAATTGCCGGCAAACCGTTTTCTTTGGAAACGGGTGTTTTAGCGCAACAAGCCAACGGCGCGGTCGTCGGGACTTTGGGGGAAACGGTCGTGTTGGCCACGGCGGTCATGAACAAGCAACCGCGTGAGGGGATTGATTTTTTCCCGCTGCTTGTTGACTATGAAGAAAAACTTTACGCAGTCGGTAAAATCAAGGGCTCGCGATTTATCAAGCGCGAAGGCCGCCCGACTGACGAAGCGGTGCTTTCGGGACGATTGGTGGATCGGGGTTTGCGGCCGTTGTTTCCCGAAGGCATGCGCAATGACGTGCAGGTCATGCTTTCCATTTTTTCCGTGGACGAAGTCAACGACCCGGACGTGGTCGGCATTAACGCCGCCTCGAGCGCTTTGATGATTTCCGACATTCCTTTTGCCGGGCCCTTGGCGGCCGTGCGGGTGGGGCGAGTCAACGGTCAGCTGGTCATTAATCCGTCATATGAAGAACGGGTTACGGGCGATCTGGATTTGGTGGTGGCCGGAACCGAAAATCACATTATGATGATTGAGGCCGGCGCAAAAGTCGTTTCCGAGGAAGTGATTATTGACGCCGTTACAAAAGCCCAAGCGCAGATTCGGGATTTGGTGGAACTCCAAAAACAACTTGTTAAACTGGCCGGTCGGCCAAAAGCGCCAGTGACGATTTTTCGGCCGGAAGCAGCGTTGGAAAAAAAAGTTTCCGATTTTTGCTCAACTCCCCTGCAAGAGGCGCTTTATTTAAAGTCCAAAGTGGAAAGGGAGGCCGCTTTAGCCAAACTCAAAGAGCAGATGCTGGAAAAGCTGGAGAAGGACGGAGTGAGGGTCAGTGACTCCGATGATTTTAAGGAAGTAAAAAAGCAGGCGGCTGACGCTTTTTATTCTTTACAGAAAAAAATCGTCCGCGCCGGGATTCTCGCCCAAGATAAACGCATTGACGCTCGTCCCCTTGACCAAACCCGTCCGGTCACGGCGCAAGCCGGAATTCTTCCGCGCACTCACGGCAGCGCGATTTTTAACCGCGGTGAAACCCAAGTGCTGACTACGGTAACCCTGGGCTCAACCGGCGACGCGCAGATTTTAGACGGGATGGAAGATTTTGAGGAAACCAAAAAGCGCTATATGCACCATTACAATATGCCCGGTTTTAGCGTGGGGGAAGTGGCGCCGGTGCGCGGGGCGGGGCGGCGGGAAATCGGACACGGAGCGCTTGCGGAACGGGCGCTTGAGCCGGTTTTACCCGATAAAGAAAAATTTCCCTACACCATGCGTTTGGTCTCGGAAGTGCTTTCCTCCAACGGCTCAACCTCCATGGCCGCCACTTGCGGATCGTCTTTGGCTTTAATGGACGCGGGCGTGCCGATTGCCGGTCAAGTCGGCGGAGTGGCCATGGGTTTGGTTTTGGATGTTGCTTCCGGCAAGTTCAGAGTTTTAACCGACATTCAGGGCACCGAGGATTTTTTTGGCGATATGGATTTTAAGGTGGCCGGTCCGCGAAACGGAGTAACGGCTATGCAGATGGACATTAAAACTCTGGGCTTGACGGTTGCAATTTTAGAGCAGGCGCTTGTCCAGGCAAAAACCGCGAGAATGCACATTTTGCAGGTTATGGATTCGGTTCTTGCGCAACCCCGGCCGGAGTTGTCCAAGCACGCTCCGCGGATTGAGTCGTTCCGCATTGATCCCAAGAAAATCCGCGACGTCATCGGCACCGGCGGCAAGATTATCAACGAGATTATCGAGGTGACCGGGGTAAAAATCGACATCGAAGACGACGGTTTGGTTGCCGTGACCAGCAAAGATCCGGAGGGCATGCGTAAAGCGGTTGAGTGGATACAAAATTTAGTGCGCGAAGTCGCGCCCGGAGAAGTCTTTGACGGCAAGGTCACGCGGATCATGGACTTTGGCGCGTTTGTGGAAGTTTTGCCGGGAAAGGAAGGATTGGTTCATATTTCGGAAATTGCTCCTTATCGCATCAATCGGGTGGAGGACGCGGTGCAGTTGGGCGACACGGTCAAAGTCGTGTGCACAGAAATCGACAGCATGGGCCGGATTAACCTTTCCATGAAGGCGCTGGGCGCCGCTCCCGGAGGAGTCGGCGGGCCGGCTCGCGGGGGCCGACCGCGTTTGGACGACCATCTTTACAATAGTGGAGGCCGGGGGGGCCGGGGGTTTGATCGAGGCGACCGAGGACGTCACGGAGGTCGTGGACGCGGGAGGGGCAGGTAGAGACTTGAGTCGCAGGCGCAGGCGGATAAAATCCGCCTGTACGCTTTTTTCACGATCGCGGAAAAAGCGTACAGGAAATTATAACTATTTAGTCTTTGCTAAATAATATAGTAAACCCTCACCAGATTTAGGCGAGAGGTTTTTTGTTATACTGAACTTGCATGAATTTTTTTGAGATTAAAAAAAAAGATTCAAAGTCCCGTGCCCGTTTAGCCGTACTGCATACTTCTCGCGGAGACGTGGAAACGCCGGCGTTTTTGCCGTGCGGCACCAAGTCCTTAACCGGAGTAGTTTATGCGAAGGAGCATAAATTTTGGGGAGCGCGGGCCTTGCAGGTTTCGACCTTGCATCACTGGCTTGATCCCGGCGACCAGACCATCAAGAAAGCCGGCGGTTTGCATAAAGTTTTGGATTGGGATCGGGCGATTTTTTCCGATAGCGGCGGCGGCTTTTTGGCAGAAAAGCTCGTTCCACGCCTTGTTGATCCTCGCATGCGGGTTTCCGATGTTTTGTTAACCGAGGAGGGTGTTACTTTCCGAAGCGGTTCGGACCGAACTTTAAAAAAATTGACCCCGGAGTCGTCGGTCCAGATGCAATTAAATTTCGGCTCGGACGCCATTCAAACTTTGTTGTTTGTTCCTCCTGCCTCCAAGGGTGATAAGCAGATCAGTAAGGCCTTGAGGATTTGCGCTGATTGGCCCGCGCGTGCGCGCCAACAGTTCGCGAAAGCTCCTCTGGAAGTCCGCAAGAAAACTTTACTGTTCGCAACTTTGGGTTTTTCTTTCGGCGGTAAGTTGTCGGAAAATTCGATCAGAGCCAATGACGCGCCGGGCGCGGACGGTTATGCGGTTTGCGGTATTGGTCAAGCGGTTGCTAAGTCAGAATTCAGTCGGCGATTGCGCGCGATGATCGGTCGGCTTGATCGGTCGAAACCCCTGCAGGTTTCCGGTCTTGGCGATCCGAAAAAAATTATTCTGGCAATCGATTGCGGCGCCGATTTGATTGATTCACTGACCCCGTATGCTTCTGCTTCTTTGGGCAGAGCGCTTGCGTTTGCAGGCCAACCCGGGGGTTATCGGGTCATCGAGTTATCCGACGCCCGGATGCAGACTGTTCAGGAACCGCTGGATCGCTCTTGCGGTTGTTTTACCTGCTTAAACCACTTCCAAGCTGATCTGGCCGTGATGTTTGGAAAGGGCGACGAAACTTATTGGCGGCTGCTGGGATTGCATAACGTAAAATTTTATTGTCCCTGAGGCGAATACCCCGCGCTTTCAAG
>JACQJK010000121.1 GCA_016205055.1 Candidatus Doudnabacteria bacterium | reverse complement strand
CCCATGCGACCTTGCCGGAAATTGTTTCTTCCAAAGATCCGATTATTCAAATGTTGACTGGCTCACCTAGGCTGGAAAACGCCTTAAAGCGCAATGACGTTGCTTATCTATTCGGTGAAGCCAAATTTGTTGACGAACACACAATTGACGTGGGTGGCACCAAATATCAAGCCAAGCAGTTTGTGATTGCCACTGGTTCGGATCCGTTTATTCCACCAATCGAAGGACTTAAAGAAACTGGCTTTATTGACAGCATTGCCGCCAGCATGCTTAAAGTGCAGCCGAAAAGGATTGCGATTATTGGCGGCGGAGCAGTGGGCAGCGAGTATACCCAATTATTTACTCGATTGCATACTCAAGTTTATCTGATCCAAAGAGGCGAGCGGATTTTGGACCGGGAGGATGAGGAAACCTCAAAAGTGGTTGCTGAATCATTCGTTTCTCAAGGTGTTGCGATTTTTACCGAAACCGAAGTGATTAAAGCGGAAAAAACGTCAGGTGGGAAAAAACTAAGCTTAAAGAATAAAGCCGGCGAGCAGCAAATTATTATTGATGAAATTTTGGTTGCTCCTGGCCGTAGGCCTGATCTTTCGAAGTTGAATTTGGCAGCAGCCGGAGTAAACTTAGATGAGCGTGGCAAATTGGTTTTGGACGAATATTTAAGAACAAGCCAGCCGCATATTTGGGCAGCCGGTGATGCGGCCGGACGCTATTTGTTCACGCACGTCGCCGCCTATGAAGGGGACGTTGTCGGCTGGAACCTTACCCATCCTAGCGAACTGAAAAAGCCAGATTATAGGGTAGTGCCTAGAGCAACTTTTACTCATCCGGAAATCGGCAGTGTGGGGTTGACGGAGAAGGAAGCCAAAGACAAAGGGTTTGAAGTGATTGCGTCCACATACCCGCTCAAGGTCATGGGCCGGGGCTTAACCACCAGAGAAACCGAAGGCTTTATTAAACTTGTGGTTGATAAAAAAACCAACTTAATCTTGGGCGGGCACATGGTCGGCGACGACGCCGGCGAAGTCATCCACGAAATCGCCCTGGCCATGTTTGCCAATATTTCCGTGCAGAAGCTAGGGGAAATGATCCACGCCTTCCCGACCATGGCCGAGGCCGTAAGTTTTGTCACCGAACGGTTGCAATCGCAGTTGGTCAGAAATGTTGCTGATAAATAGCTAATTTAGAATCCGGAAGATAAGACGGTAGAGTTTGAGTGTTTCGGGCAGATAAAATTTGAAAATACTTTTGATAGTTGGGCGAGTAAATTGAACATTGACATGCGAAAAGCTTTTCAGAATTGTTAGGTCGGAGTTGGACAGCGCTTGATGCAGCCTGGCGCTTTCGTTGATCGGAACGATGCGATCCGGATCGCTGTGGATGACAAATATTTTTTTGGCTTTAATCTGTGGGAGTTTTTCTGCCGGACTTAAATCTTTAATAAACTGTTTGATCTCAGGCGAAAGAGCGCCAAACAGCTGGTCAAATTTTTCGGGATCAGTGTTGGATAGCAACCTGGTTAACGATTCATCGGGCCCAAAGAATTTTTTGTATTGCGTTTCAATCAGCCATAAGCCAAACGGATCACGTTCGGGATTAGTGGTGATGTTTTTGAGCACCGCTTTCAGCTCGTAATAGCCGCCAAAGGAAATCAGGTAGTCTACTTTGCCTCTCAACTCTTCCTCAGCCGCAGCCAGAAACATAGGTCCTCCAGCGACCGAAAAGGCCACCATGCCGGCTGGTTGGTCAGGATACTGTTCGGCTAACCAAAGGAATGCGGTTTTGATTTCCAAAACAGCTTCGGGAGTGAATCTTTCTCTGGTGATGTTGGGAAAGGTTGGAACCAAAACGGCAAACCCGGCTCGGGCATAAGTTTGGCCAAAATTGATTATCCTCGGATCGTCCTTGCCTTTTTCATTGGCGCCGTGAATCGCCAGTAAAGTTTTTTTGGGATTTTTTGGCAGATACAGATCTGCTGGTAGTGCTGCGCCGGCAAACGGAATGGATACTTGCTTGATTTTGGGCTTAGCAGTCAACCACTCAAGCGGCCGAATTTTGTTATTGGGTAACAGGTTGGGAATAACAAAAGCCGCCTGCCAGGTACTGCGTCCAGATGGCGTGACAGCTAGCAGCGTAGTTAGCACTAGAAATAGGGTAATTATCCGTTTCCACATAATCTAAGACTACCTCTTTGATTTGTTTTTGAAAATGGTATATGCTTGACTGGCAGCAGGAGGACAGCGTATGCGGCAGCCGGCGATCAATCACGGTCTTTTCTGGGAAATAATGTTAGTGAGGTTCAACCTTTTGTTCTCGCTGCTTGTTTATACTGGCAGCCGAGTCCGAAGGGTTCGGCAGCGGTCGGTTTCTTCAGTGGTTGAGCGGTGGCGCGACTGGCGATTTGCACGAACTGATTCAGATGCCTGGGTCATTAAGCGAATGAGCCAGTTGACGAGCGCAAACCGTAACCTAAATCCTCCCGATCCTTGCGGTAAGAAAGTGCGCTCGGTATCCTTAAAACCACTCAGCCTGAGTCATCGAGCGTCTCTCGTTTGCTTGACCGACGAGACCTCGAGCCATTCGGTTACCGTTCTGCGACCTAGCTATCAGAGCGTAGTTAACGATCTGCGGAAGATCGAGGGGGGCTAACTGCGTTTGATGGCATTTTTTTTACTAACAAAAAATGCCGACTACTTATGAT
>JACQJK010000009.1 GCA_016205055.1 Candidatus Doudnabacteria bacterium | reverse complement strand
TCAAAATCTTTCAATACTCCCTTTTTCTCTAAAAGCATAACCGCAAGACCATTTTGAGGAAAAGTGGTGATAGCGCCGTTATAGTTTATGGACAGAAAATTCAAGCCCCTCACTCCGTTGAGGTTGTTTCTGTAAAAAATTAGCGTGGTTGCATTCCCCGCTTCGTCACTGACCACGCATTGGCTCAAGGAACAGCTAAGAGCCGGGGCCGGGCTAATGTTGTCGCTTGCGGAAAAAACAAAATCTTTTACCGCCAAACCGAACTCCGCGCCAACCTCCGGCGGTGTTTTATCTATTTTCAACTCTGTTGTTTGGATGTCTTCGTTATTCCCCGCCCGGTCAACGGAATAATACTGAATTTCGCTTGTCCCTTCCTGCCCTACCACAAACGGCCCGGAATATAATTGAAAATTACTCCCGGAGTCCAAAGAATACCAAGTTTCCAAAACCCCGGAATTATCATCCGCGGCTTGCACGGTTACTTCAACGGCGCTTTTGTACCACCCGCCATTGCCCGCCGCGCCGGAAAGCAGGACGGAAGTAGTGGGCGGCACAACATCCTCTGCTTCCGCGGGATCCAACACTGCGTCGTTGGGAATATTTTCAAAACTCCCATCACCTTCAAAATCAAACTCAATTGCTTGATCCTCGCTTTGCTCGGTGATTCCTATTCTCACTTCAGAACCACCGCTAACCTCGATGTCGTTAAAAACTATAGTTTCTACTATCTGCCCGTTATCGTTTTCTGAAATCAAAAGATCAAAAGTCCCCGGTTCCTCGCCATACCCGACCACTTGATATTCTTGACCCGCATCTGTCGGCAGGAAAGTAAATTTCTCACCCCCAATAACCTCGTAGCCCGCGCCGGGAATGCCATATTCTATTCCGTTGTTTTCAACCGGGCCGGTGTGATTTCCCAAGTTGTCATAGATATGCACCTCCACGGGACTGCGCCAAACCATCTGTTTGCCTTTGAAATTGCAAAAACCCGAATCAGAGCTGACATTAGAAGGCAAGGGGTTTATTTCTGCCGTTAAAATATCCACAATGACATCCCTAACCCCGGCTGTGCTGGGTAGTTCGGAATGTACGCCATTTTTTACATAAAACTTATTACTGGCCGGAATGTTGATATAGTCGGCGCTGACCAACGGAACTGTTCCATCACCGGAGGTGTATTTGATGTTGCTTATCACAGTATTTCCTAAAGCGTATTGGTAACCGGCTTGGGTATTCAACTTACAGCCGATAAAATTGTAAACATTCATGCCGGAAAAATCGAAATCTTCCAAATTTTTTGAAAAGAAATCTTCCGCTTTGCTAAACACGATTGAGTTTAAACCATGACCTAAGAGAAAATCTTTTGTTTCAGAATAATTCAGTGGCGTTCCGCCGCCGAAGAAACTAAATGGACGAATGTATCCGGTGAACGCATCAAAATATGTTTGGTTGGGAAGCAACTCATAAAGGGCTGGGGAATTTGCTCCGATGGCCTGAATTCTATCCGGCTCTAGCCATGGTATCCCCAATTTATCGCCATGAAGCAGAGTTTTCCCTGCCTTTGGGGCGCCAATATGAGGGGTGCCAACAAAAATCAGCTTGTTAATATCAAGTTTCCCGTAATCATTCAAATAATTTTTCACTAAAGGCCCGCCCATACTATGAGCGATGATGTGAACTTTATGAAAACCTGTTTGCAATTTTATCGCTTCAATTTTTTTGTTTAGATTTACTCGGGCAGTCTCTAAATCTGCTCGCCAATCGTATGGGAAAAAAAATAATGAGGTGGAATTGGAGTAACCTTCTAACTCAAGATCTTTAATCAATGTGTCAAAAACGTCCAAATTAAAGACAGAAAATCCCGACTTCGTAATCACATTTCCCAATGCAATATCGTTGATCGATTGTCCGTTGATATTCAAGCTTAAATTGTCCTCTAAAAACTGATCGTTAATATCGAAAAACATCTGACTTAAATCCGCCCAAATCAAATCACTCCCGTTATATAACTCCGTTCCTGCAATCCCTGGCACGATCAACACCGGCCGCAAGCCCGGCGGCTCTGGCGGCTCCGGGCCTATATCCACCGGGCCGTCGGTCAGCCACGGCTCAAAGATAATCCCGTCTCCCACCGCATTTCCCAAACCGCCAGGGTTCGAGGACGCATGAAAAGGTCCGCTCGCGTCGCCCCACCAGTTATTGATTGCCGTTACCACTTGCGCGGGTAGGGTATTACTCATCCCCACATCATTGCCGTAAATGTTATTCTGCTCAATCACCGCTTGCGGATAATAATCAACCAAAATCCCGGTATCACTGCCGGAAATATCGTTGCGGCTAATAGTCAAAGTCGGGCTGTCGTTACCGGCGATTAGAACGCCCGCGGTGGCATTATCATCAAAAACATTATTGGAAACGGTTGAATTGGGCGCCAACTCTAGCCAGGCGCCAACGTAATTTTGGGAAAAACGGTTGTTTGAAATCGCGCCGGTAAAATTCCACCCGGTCTTAATTCCGTTGGTGCAAAATTCAAACACACTCTTTTCAATCGTCAAAGCGGAGTTGTCCAAAAACAGACAATTCGATCCATATCGAAACTCGGCAAAGCTCACCTGATCGGTGGTGCTGGCAAGCCGAAATTCCGTCCAGTTCGGAATCGGGCCTGGCGGGCCGTCGCCGTTGGTGTCCCCGCCCGCGGAATCATCGCTATAAGAAGTGAAAATAATCGGCTGGGCTTCTGTGCCAACGGCGATAATGTTCCCGCCGCCGCTACGCAACGAGGAGCCCGCGGTAAATTTTACAATCACGCCCGGCGCGATGGTCAGCGTCGCGCCCGTCAAAACATCAATACTGCCGTTAACCACGAC
>JACQJK010000102.1 GCA_016205055.1 Candidatus Doudnabacteria bacterium | reverse complement strand
CTTTATTAACTTTTTAAGGACTCGCCTATGAATAAAAACGACCCCACTATTCAAGACGAAACTTTAGTTGCCGAAACCATAGTTGGCCACTCTGTCCGGATTGAAGGAGATTTTGTTTCAGATGGAGATATTAAAATAGACGGCACCGTGGTCGGCAAGGTGAAGACATCAAAGAATTTGTTTGTCGGTCCTGCCGCAAAAATCGAAGCGGACGTTGAAGCCGGTTCCGCGACCGTTGCCGGGACAATCGCCGGGAATGTTAAGGTGTCCGGTTTGCTGGTGATCTTGCAAAGCGGAAATGTTAGCGGTGACGTTGCGTGCGAACAGCTGGCGATTGAAGAAGGAGCTTTTTTTAACGGCAAATGCACCATGACAGCGGCGGGCAAGAGAACCAACACTCCGTTACCCGACGAAGAATAACCGTTCCCAGTCACCTCCTTTCGCTCATCAGGAACGAAGCGAGTTTTTTTAAGTTCCTATGTATTATTACTTGGTAGATCCTGCAAGTTTTGACGGGAAAAATTTTGAATTTTTTCAAACTCAGTTATTGGGATTGCTCGGAGAATACCAAATTACCGGAGAAATCGCCCGGGTGACCAAACTTCGCCGCGTTGAAGATTTGATACTCACCGCGCTTGCCCGCGAAGTTTCGACATTAATCGTTGTCGGCTCGGATCAGACTTTTCACCAAGCCGTAGAGTTCACTTATGGGAAGCCGGTTGTTTTAGGATTTATTCCCATTACCGCCCAAAGCGAGGTCGGAGAGATTTTGGGTGTGAACGGCCTGCAAGAGGCAGTTTCCACAATCGCCAAAAGAATGGTTGTGGCTTTAGATTTAATTAAAGCGGAGCGAAAATACTTTCTGTCTTCCTTAAATTTTAGCGTTACGCAAAAGTCGGGCCTTGCGCAAAATTCACAAGATTCCAAAATCCTTCCCAACTTCCTCGCGTCATTGGCCGGAGTAAGGGGGGTTGAGATGAGATTCGTTTTCGACGGCAGATTTGTAGCCAAAGATAAATTTATTTTTGGGAGCATCGTCAATACCCGGGCGCTGCCGTCGCAAGCCCAACCTGTTAAGTTGGGGGACCCCCGGGACGGAAGATTAGACGTAATTTTAGTCAGCCAACTCTCGCGCCTCGGCTTCTGGCGGTATAAAAAAATCATATCAGCAGGCGGATTGGAGGCGGTTCCGGGATGCACCGTTGTTCATGCGAAAACCGTGGAAATCAAGTTTCCCGCCGGTGTACGCTTGTATGTTTCCAAAGCCCCGGTTGCCGAAACACCGACTGTTTTAGGGGTGGCTAAGGAGAAGATCCGGGTCATCGCTGGCAAAAACAGGAAATTTTAGGAAAGGCGGGAGCGCTGCATAATTTGAAAAAAACCAATCCCTCTTTATAATTGGAACTGCAAGCAAAAAGGATTTTAAAATAGGTTTTAAGATGAATATTTCCAGTCTATCGCAACAACTTAATATCTCCGTAAGCGAACTTCGGAGAAGGATCAAAGAGGCGGGTTTTAATTTATCACCAACAGTCAGAAAGATTGATAATGTTTTAGCCAAAGATATTTTACAACGACTGACATCAAAGCCCGCCTCGCCGCCGCCAGCAGCAGTCCCTCCGGCGAAAAAACAGGTTACCTTAAGTCCCGTGGTTTCTGTCAGGGAATTGTCGGGATTACTGGGAGTGCCGGTCACCGCCGTCATTAAGACTCTGCTGACGAACGGAGTTATGGCAAGTTTAAACGAGCAGATTGATTTTGACGCCGCCGCGGTCGTGGCGACGGAATTCGGATTCGAACCGACGGAAGACAAAAAGTCAGATTTGTTTTTAAACACCAGCGTGACAGACGTGTTGGCCAAGGAAAATGAACAAGCGCTCCAAACGCGTCCGCCGATTGTGGCGGTCATGGGCCATGTTGATCACGGCAAGACCAAGCTTTTGGATACGATTCGCAGCGCCAACGTTTCCGCGCTGGAAGCGGGAGCGATTACCCAACATATCGGCGCGTACCGCGCCTTATATAAAGGAACAACCATTACATTTTTGGACACACCCGGCCACGAGGCCTTTGCCGCCATGCGCGCGCGCGGCGCGAATGTCACGGATATTATCGTGTTGGTAGTCGCCGCAGACGACGGCGTAAAACAGCAAACCTTAGAAGTAATTAATCGCGCCCGCCTTACCCGGACGCCCTTGATCGTTGCCATCAATAAAATTGATAAGCCCGAAGCCAATCCGGAGTTGGTAAAAAAGCAGCTGGCCGAGGCAGGAGTTCAGCCGGAGGAGTGGGGAGGCAAAGCTCCTTTTGTGCCCATTTCCGCGAAAAACAACATTGGCGTGGATAAGCTGTTAGATACGGTTATCTTGACCGCGGAGGTTGAAAACTATCGCGCAAATCCCAAAGGCACAACCGTGGCCACGGTTATTGAATCACACTTGTCTAAGACTAAAGGGCCGGTGGCCACCGTCATTGTTCAAAACGGTACCTTGAACGTCGGCGACTGTGTGGTGGCCGGGGGCGCTTACGGTCGAGTCAGGATCATGGAAGACGAGAACCGCAAGGCCGTAAAAACAGTTTCCCCCTCCATCCCGGCCAGGATTTCCGGCTTGTCGGCTGTTCCGGAAGTCGGCGATTTGTTGAGGGTTTTTCCTGACGCACAACAGGCACAGTCGGAAGCCAGGCAGGTTTTACAACACCGCTCGGCAAAACATTTTGCGATTAAAACGGGCATTGTGGCCGATCGGGAAAATCAGCGGTTGAACCTGATCGTTAAAGCCGACACCCAAGGATCGTTGGAGGCCATCAGTCAGGAGTTGCAAAAGTTGGAAAATGAAGATGTGAAAATTAAAATCGTTTCTCAAGGCGTCGGCGACATCAACGAATCGGACGTGTTGTCGGCGCAATCCAGCCAGGCCACTCTGGTGGGTTTCCACAACTCTGTTTTACCCAGCGCCGCGCGTCTGGCTAGGCAGAAAGGGGTGAACATCGACGTTTACGACATTATTTACGAGTTAACCGAAGATATCACCCGCGCGATTCTCAATTTAATTTTACCCGAAGTCGAGGAGGTTATTGTGGGGAAGGCAAAACTTTTGGCGATTTTCCGTACGGAAAAAAATTTCGTCATCGCCGGCGGCGTGGTGGAGGAAGGTAAATTGCAGGCCGATAAAAAGCTGCAGGTTTTTCGGCAAGGACAAAAGATCGGGACAGGCAAGCTTACCGAGTTGCAAAGAAACAAGGAGCAGGTCAGGCAGGTCGAAGCGGGCGTGGAATGCGGCATGAAGATCAGTTCTACTGTTCCTTTGCAAAAAGGCGACTTAGTGGCGATATTCCAAGAAAAACTCAAAGAAAAAAAGTTAAGAAGAGTGCAAGAAAAATGAGATCCCGGTCAATTCACAAAAAAACCAATCCCTCGGTGCGGGTGAGAAAAGTTAATTCCTTGCTTCTGGAGAAAATCTCCGCTTTTCTAGTTAGCCACGAAATTCCCGGCTTGCATGGCCTGGTGACGGTGCTGGACGTGGACACTTCACCAGACCTACGCCAAGCCAAGGTCTGGATATCCTGCGTCGGACAAGATGAGGCCGAGGCACTGCGGCTTTTAAGGGGCCAAGTTTATAAAATTCAAGGCGCGCTTTACCAAGGAGCGACCATGCGGATTATGCCTAAAATATTTTTTTTGTACAGCGACGCATCACGCTATGCCGAACGCATCGCCAGGGTTTTGGACGATCTCCACAATGACCAACACGGCCAAGCAAACTAATCCGGACTTTTCCCAAGCGGCGGAAACTTTGTTTGCCGCCCGCGATTTGCTGCTGATTTCTCACGAGTTTACCGATGGCGATGATTTAGGCGCGATGCTGGCAATGAAATTTGCTCTTGCTCGCGTCGAAAAACAGGTTACGGCCGTGGCTCATGGCGGGATCCAGGAGAACCTGCGGTTTTTGCCCGGAGTTTATGAGGTTTTATCAGAGCTGCCCAAAAACGCTTTCGACGTTGTGATTTTTTTTGGGTGCGGCGATCGCTCGCGGGTTGGGTTTGCTTCGGAAGAAATCGGCGCCAAAGTTTCCATAAATATTGATCACCATCCCGACAACAAACTTTTTGCAAATATCAATTTAGTCGAAAGCAACGCCGCCGCGACTTCGGAGATTGTTTACGACCTTTTAAAATTTCTCAAGCTGGAAATCGACAAACCGATCGCGACCGCTTTATTAACCGGGCTGTTTAACGACACCGGCGGGTTCCGGCACGCCAACACCACGCCGGCAGTTTTGGAAATTGCCGCCGAGTTAGTGCGCAAGGGCGCCAGAATTGATAAAATTTCCGAGTACTATTTTGGCAAGAATGATCTGGCTAAGTTGCGCGCCTGGGCCAAGGCCTTGGAAAACGCCAGGTTTGATCCGGGCCAGCAGATGGTTTACAGCGTGGTTACGGAAGAGGAGATGCAGGAAATCGGCGCCCAGCCGGAAGATTTGGAAGGCGTGGTTTCGGTTTTGAACATGATTCCGGAAGCCAGATTTTCCATGGTGTTAAAACAGCGCGGCGAAGAAATCAAAGGCAGTTTGCGTTCCGAAAATTACAAAGGCGTGGACGTGGCGGCGATTGCTCGGAGTTTCGGGGGCGGCGGGCATAAACTGGCGGCCGGCTTTAAGTTTCGCGGCAGAATAGAAAGAACGCCGCAGGGATGGAGAATTACTTAGAACCTATTTTAAAAACAATTTTTAGGCGATCCGCCTGTGGCGGACGAGCGAAAACGGCGAACCCCGCTCCACGGCACCAGAGCCGCGGCTATAAGG
>JACQJK010000095.1 GCA_016205055.1 Candidatus Doudnabacteria bacterium | reverse complement strand
GGACAGCCGAATTTCTGGAATTGTCCGCCGGAGGCGCCTGCCCGTTCGTCAGGCGGGGATCTGCCTTTGGCACGACAGCCAAGAAGGATTTTTAAAATAGGTTCTCCAATTAAGCGGTAGGCCTTCGACCCGTTCGACAAAACCTCAAGGTGGTGAGCTCGTCGAATCCACTGGCTCAGGCGATAAAATGTTTTTAAAATGACTTTGAAGTATTATTTGGGCGATTATCAATCAAAGGCAGAAATTTTTTTGACGGGGTTGTTGTGCGCGATCATTTTTTTTGCCGCCGCGCCGCAGGCGCAAGCCGGGACCAGAAGTAAAAGCGCGTACAACCAGACCCAAGGCATTAATGCCCAATCAGGCACTGCCGACGCCGGTGACGTGATTGTTTACACCTTGTCTTACTACAACAGCTCCAATTTTTCCGAAACAATAACATTTGAAGACGATATTGCCGACGTGCTGTACGCATCCGATCTCGTGAACTTGGGCGGCGGCAGTTTGCAGGGCACGGTTCTTCAATTTCCGTCCGTTTCAGTCGCCGCCAGTTCCCGCGCGGACAAGAGTTTTTCCGTGCAAGTTAAAAACCTGCCGGCCAACACCCAAGACACCCTAATGAGTAACACTTTCGGCAACGGAGTGGACGTTAAGTTGCGAGTTACGCCGCCGCCCAAAGACGGGACTGTAAAGGGCGCGTTCACCGCTCCCGCGACTGGTGTTGCCGAAAATACCGCGCTGGTTCTTGCCGGGATTTCCACGCTGTTGTATGTTGCCGCATCGAAAATTCGTTTGCGGCGGTCTCGCGTGTAAAATTACCCCGGAGGGTTGGTTAAAAATCAAAAACCGAAAACCAGAAAATCATCAGTAAAACGATTTTAGGGTAATTTGGTTTTTGTTTTTATCCGCCTCCGCAGTGGCCTGGAAAGGAAGGAGGTACCAGATACGGAAAAGATCTATGTAAAGATGGATGCTTCGGCGCCCGTCCTCCGTCCGCCTTAGGCGGACTATGGAGGATGGAGATTCCCCGCGAAGGATTTATCGGGTTGACCCTTCGCGCTCCCTCGTATCCGGATGAAGTCTGGACTTGAACGTTAAGAGCCATGTTCTCAAGAAAAGTTCTAAAAGAACTGTTAGAAGCCACCACGCGTCACCCGGGCGGTCTTTTGGTGCTCGAGGAAAACAAACCAAAACTGGTAATTTTAGATTATCTTTCCTATCAGAAAATGACCATGGGTAAATTAAATCTGCTTCCCCAGCAGTTTGCCGGCACTGGGCCCAAAATTTTAGTGACCGGCGGAGCGGGCTACATCGGCTCCCACGCGGCTCGGCACTTGATTGCGCAAGGTTGTTCCGTGGTGACTTTGGACAATCTTTCGACCGGAAAAAAAGAGTTTGCCCAGGGCAAATTTATAAAAGGGGATCTTGCTGATCGGGAACTGCTGGATGAAATTTTTACCGCCGAAAAGATTGACGCGGTCATGCACTTTGCCGCGTCGATCGAAGTTGAAGAATCAGTGCATGATCCGGGTAAGTATTACCGCAATAACGTTTTTGCCGGTTTGAATCTTTTGGAGGCGATGGCCAAGCATGGCGTTAAGCGGATTGTTTTTTCCTCCACGTGCACGGTTTACGACGAACGCGCCGCCTCCCCGTTGGCGGAAGACGCGCCCTTAAATCCAACCTCGCCTTACGCGGAAACCAAGCTGGTCTTTGAGCATATGCTTTTTTGGTACGCCCAGGCCTGCGCTTTACAGAGTGTGACTCTTCGGTATTTTAACGCGGCTGGAGCAAGCATGGACGGCTCTTTGGGTTACGCCGGAGAAAATCCCACCCATCTCATCCCCAATATTTTAAACGTCGCTTTGGGGAAAAAAGAAGTGTTAACGGTTTTCGGCAATGATTTTCAAACGCACGACGGCACGACCATTCGAGACTTTGTCCATGTTGAAGACCTGGCCGCCGCGCATTATTTGGCTTTGGATTATTTATTGAGCGCCCGCGACACAAAACCCATCGTCGAAGTGTTCAACGTCGGCACCGGGCAGGGCCATTCGGTCTTGGAGATCATCAACGAGGCCTGCGACCGCACCGGGCACATGATCCGTTTTGAAGTGGGACCGCGCCGCGCCGGCGACCGCGAGCGGGTGGTAGCGGACCCTTCCAAGATTAGCAAGGTGCTTGGGTTTGTGCCAAAATACTCGGATATAGCTACGATTATCGATTCGGCTTGGAGATGGCACAAAGCGTATTTTAAATAGTTTTGAAAAAAATTTCGTTTTTACCCCGCGCCGCGTGCGTTAACCCGTGGCGCGGGGTTTTTGTGGCGAGTGGGTCTTTATGGTATAATAAAGTCGTAAATTTTTACTTCATCAAAACCATTCCCATCGCTTATTAAACGATTTGGCGAAAAAAATATGCGCTGCAAGCAGCTAAATCGTGTAAATAGTCTGGTTTTTAAAGTAAAAAAGTAATTT
>JACQJK010000094.1 GCA_016205055.1 Candidatus Doudnabacteria bacterium | reverse complement strand
AGGCGGATCGCCTAAAAATTGTTTTTAAAATAGGTTCTTGAGCTAAAAGTTACCCATTCGACAAGCTCAGGGAATAACTTCTAGCTTTTTTTAAATAGGTTCTTCATAACCCATTGTGGAAAACTGTTCAAACCATTATATCAGGGAGCGAGTTTTTGGGCAAAAAAAGAAGGTCGCATAGACCTTCTTTTTTAATGCGATTTGAGAAAAGATTACCGCATAACAGATTTGACTTGATGCCTTCGACGCAGCCGACTGGCCGCGTACCAAGACCCAGTGACCAGTAAAGACAGGATCACGACTACATTTTCTCTCGTCCCGGTTTTGGGCGCGATAAACGTGCCTTTGACGACCGGCTGGCGCAACTGGATGTCCACTTGATTGCCGTACACGTTGGTCATGGTAAAGTCAGTCTGCCCGGCCTGGTAATCCCGGATGCGCACCTGAAAAGTCCGACTGATCGCAATTCCGGCCGGCACGGTGATGGCGGGAAAACGAACCACATTGCCGGATAGCGAACCGTCGCCGTAATTGAGGAGATCAGCCGAGCGCAGCACGTCAATTATGTCGTCTTCAATCACCACGCCGGTCAAATTCGTCCCGCCGGTATTCTGGTAGGTCAAGGTATAGTTGATCACGTCGCCGGGATTAGCCAGCGCGTTCTGGGCGGCAACACCTTGGGTTTGATTGAATGCGGACTTGGACAACTGAAACGACGTGCCCAAAACTTGTCCGGCCACGCGCACTTCTGCGGTGTCCTGCGCCGTAGAAACGTTGGCGCCCCGCGCATTGGCGGTGTTAACCAGCGTTTGCGGATTGGAGCCGAAAAAGGAAGCGCTGGCGACCTGGGCTTCAAAAGTGATTTCCACGGACTGGTCTTTGGATAACAAACCGTAGGTGTAACCGCTGCCAAAAAAACCCGTGGAGTCAGAAACCGTCAAGCCGTTCACGCGAGTGGTGTTAGACCGGTAGGTCAGGGAAGAAGGCAAGATGTCGCGGATGATTACGTCCGAAACGTCAGCGTTGTTAGCGCGGGTGACGATGCGAAAGCGCACGACATCTGCTGGCTGGGCATCAATGCTGTTTTGGTAACTGCCCGCAGAAACCAAAGTCACGGTTTTATCGATTTGCAAGCTTCCAACGGCCGACTGTCCAACGCGGGCGCGGAATTTCACGAATCCCGAAAAGTCCCAGCAACCGCGAATATTTCCTAACAACAAGCCGGAACTGGTTACAATTCCGTCCCCAAGCGACTGCCCGCTGGTGGAGCGGTTGGGAAAATGCAAAGTCGAGCCCGAAACATATTCCATGGATTGAGCGATTCCGCCGACTTTGATGACCACGTCGCCGCCTTTGCCGGCAGAATAAACCGTGGCGGCGTTATCGGCGGAAAGCGAAGCGGAAACTACGTGATTCGCGTTGCTGCCCGCGGGCCAGGAAGCGCGAGCGCGAACGTTATTGGCAACATTCTCGGCTGCGTCCGCCGCGCCGTTATGATAGTAGAGGATAAACTCGATAGTGTCGCCCGCGCTGGCGGTCACGCCATCGTCATGATCGGCTTGGGACGAAGAAAAACTTCCGCCCGCCGTGACGTTCCGCGCATCCAAGAGCGGGTAATCGGTATTCTGCGCGCCGCTGTAGCCAATCGGGAAACTGTTGAGCACCGGTCCGTCGGCAAAAACTTTTGCAGCCACGGTGAAACCGGCCAATAACAGTATGGCTAAGACGGCAATTTTTTCTTTTGTTCGGTAAGCATTCATAAGTGTTTTGCCTTCCAAAGTCCCTAACGCTGAATAAGAGGAAACTTCCCTCCAAAATCACTAAAGATTGAGTGGCTTAGGATTTACGCGTTTGAGCCAAGTTCGCCCTTCGGCAAGCTCAGGGCGACCTCGAGCGGAGTCGAGATGGTCGAGGCAAAATCGAGGATTTGGCCGAAGGCGTAGGTCACCTACGCCGAGGTCAAACCGCAGGTTTTAACAAAGGAATTGGCCAAATGCTTGCAAAAGGTCGGGCTTTGCCCGACCAGCGCAAGCAACCCCGTAAGTCCTGAAAGTATTTAATAACATTCAAAAGAAACCTATGACAAGAAACAAAATCACAAGAATAATCTTTGGAACGATCCTGGTTTTGTTTATGTTAGTGACAGCCGCTTTACCCCAGTTGGCCTTTGCCCAGAACAAAACCACCTCCCAAGGGCCGTGTAAAGACATTAACGCCAAAGATCCGGACGGCTTGGGCAAGTGCGTGGTGGCGATCTACAATTGGGCTTTGGGAATTTCGGCGATTCTGGCGCTTTTAATTATTATTTTTGCGGGTTACTTGTATATCAGCGCCGGCGGTAACGCCCAAAGGGTGGAACTGGCTAAGGAAATGTTCACCGGCGCGATGATTGGTTTGATCATCTTAATTGCCGCCGTGGCGATCTTGCAGACCATTAATCCGGAATTGGTGCAGTTCAAGACGCCCAAGAAGTTCTAACTAGGACTGACGAGACTCGTAACTCCTACTCATACTAACAAGAAATTGCTATGCCGCGTTACGAACCGGTGATTGGACTGGAGATTCACATTCAGCTGAAAACTCGGTCGAAAATGTTTTGTTCTTCTCCCAACCAAACCGAAGGGGTGGAGCCGAATACCAATATTTGCGAAGTTTGCACCGGCCAGCCGGGAAGCTTGCCGGTTGCCAACCGGGCGGCCGTGGAAAAAGCTCTGAAGATGGGCTTGGCTTTAAATTGCCAAATTGCGGAATATTCCAAGTTTGACCGAAAAAATTATTTTTACCCCGATCTGCCCAAGGGCTACCAAATTTCGCAATACGACAAGCCCCTCTGCGGGAAGGGGTATTTCGAGTTGGAACTCCCCCCCCGCCTCGCCTCCCCCTCCAGGGAGGAATTAAAGGAGGGGGTGAAAGAAATCCGCAAGATTAGAATCACCCGGGCGCATTTGGAAGAAGACGCGGGCAAGCTGCTGCACCCTCAAAACGCGGATTATTCTTTGGTAGATTTAAATCGGGCGGGCGTGCCGCTTTTGGAAACCGTGACCGAGCCGGATTTTAAAAGTCCCGGCGAAGCCAAGGCCTTTCTGCAAGAATTACGAAATCTCGCCCGGTATTTGGAGGTGTCGGATGCGGACATGGAAAAAGGGCACTTGCGCTGTGACGCCAACATTTCCTTGCGAGAAGTCGCGGACGGCGCGGGGTCCACGATTTCGGCGCTGCCCGACTACAAAGTGGAAATAAAAAATATGAATTCCTATCGAGCCGTGGAAGACGCGCTTGCT
>JACQJK010000096.1 GCA_016205055.1 Candidatus Doudnabacteria bacterium | reverse complement strand
ACCTCTATCTATGTTATCCCCGCGGAAAGCCGCGGGGATTGCGGCCGGCTCCGCCGGCCGCAAAAAATTAAACTCTCGGCGAACCTCCTCTCCGCCCGCCACGGCGGGCGGAGAGGATACGGCGGCAGGATACTCGGCCCGATGCTCGTGTATAAAATGTATAAAAACCATACGACCGTGACAAAAGATATACACGAAGAACGGAGGTAAGGGAAATAAAAAAGCCGCGATAGTGCGGCTCCGGTTGAAAAGTCTGCGACCCTCTATTTTGACGTCGATTCCATAGTTGACAATTCTTTTTTTAGCCAGCCAAGCGCCAAAAACTGCTCACGAGTCAAATACGCTTTTTGGGCTTGCTGGTAATTTTTCACGATCTTTTCGTAAGCCGCGGCTTGGTCGGGCGAGGTGGTATCGTTCATCACCGCCACCGCCATTGCCCCGTAAAGCGCGAATAACGGACTGCGGTAAAAATGCGCGGTCACGTTCTTTAGGGGCAAGGAAAATTCCCGCGCCAGCTCCACCATCCTATCTTTCAGCAACTGCAGCCACTCGTTAAAATTTCCTTGCGCAACATCCTCTACCTGCAGTTTCGCCAATTCTTCCGGGCGGCGCATTGACGCAACCTTTAAAACCGGCCTTTTGCTTAAGTCAACGACTTCCTTGGGACCGGGAACGGATGGAGTTTTGATTGATATATTGCCTTCCAAATTCACAATCCTGGGTACTGGTGGCTTGGCCGGCTCAATCCGGCTGGGAGTGACTGTTGGTTTTGGTGAAAGGGCAGACGGCGGCGGCGCGGGCGGCCGAGGACTGACCTGCTTTGGCGGCGCGGGCGGTGGTGGAGCAGACATGCGCGGACTAACCGTCTGTGGAGGCGCGGGCGGCGGCAACTCCCTGCCCACGCGGATCTTGCCAACTTGCGAAAGCGTGTCTTGGTCAGCATTGGCAATGGCTTGCGACAAGGACATTTTCGACAAAACCGCAGCGGAAAAGCCGGTTGGTTTTGCAACTGGCTCGATTTTGGCGATCTCGGCAAGCGCCTGCTTTTGATCTTGTAACATCCGTTCTTGCCGGGTCTTTTGTTCTGCTCGCGTAAAACTCGCAACTCCGTCCACCGGTTTTACCGGTTGTGGTTTGGGCACGGGGGCAAAAGTAATCCGGCCCCCTGCGCTTGCGCGCGGAGCAGGAGCCGGCGGCAGTCCGCCAGCCCCGACGGTACCGTCGGGGCCAGCTGGCGTCCGGGCTGGCGGAGGCGGTGGAGCGGCTTTCGGTTTTGCCCCAAACCCGCGCAGGTTATTGATAAGATTAGCAAGCTCTTGGGGAATCAACACCTGCTGTCCTTCCAAAATCTGCTCTTGGGGTTGGGGCTGGCCGGGGAAAGAAAAATCGTATTTTAACTCGGAAAACCGCAGCCAATCGTATAATTCCAAAACCCGCAACAGCACCTTGCGATCTTCCAAAGATAAAGTTTGGACGCGCGGCGAGGAAGTTAGATATTTGCCCTGTTCCAATCTTCCGCGATTTTTCCGCAAAACCGCGTCAGCCGTTGCCGAGTTGTAATCAAAAAGCCAATTTTTCAAAGTGGGGGGAACGGTGCGCTCCTGTCCGGGCAGACGCAATTCGGCTTGACCCAAAAGCTCAATGTTGTTTTCCAAACCGCTCAAGAAAATCTTGCGATATTGTTCAATAATGTCGGGAGAAGCGTAAAAAGCGCGAAAGCAAAACTCCACCCAGTACCGCGCGTTGACAAAATCCAAACGCAGCGTATCTAAAATGCCGTCACGGAAAAATTTTTCTTTTTCCGCGTCCGACACTTCCAACAAACCGTGCAAGCGCAAGACCTTGAACAAACGCAAATAACGTTTAAACACATCCTTGGGCATGCTGTTAGCAACCGCCCCAAGCTTGCTTTCCAGCATAACCGCGTATTGCCGGGAATAGTCCGGGGTCTGCGCTGCGTCAATGCTCAAAATCATGTCCTCCACCTGCTCATAACTACCCGGTTGCAAAAGCACTGCCGGGTCTTGATCTATGAAATTTTCCTCTGTGATTTTCATCATGTGCTAATCCTCTGGCTGCTTCTCCCTTTTAGGTGCATTTGTCACCGACCAACCGCCGCGCGCGCTGGCTTTGTCCGAACGTCTGTATTCTGTAGTTTTGAACTGCCTATTTAATTCGGCGGCGACTCGGTCTGCTTCAATGTCAGAAAAATCGGCTTTCTCCAAAACCGCGACCGCCAAATCTTTGTTCATTTGGAGCAGCTGCATGAGTATCTCTGGTTTCTTCAAACCCGTTACCCCCGTTTCTTTGTCTGTGTATAATCCGCCGATTTTCAACGCGCGCGACTGCATGCGGCGCGACTGCCGAAACGAGTTGACCTGCGCCGCGCTGATGCCTTTAATCAGTCTCTTGCCATACGAAGTAAAACGGGCAAAATTCCCTTCTTCGTCCTGCTCCATAAACGCAGCAGGTTCAAACGCCCCGCCCCACTGCTCGGTATCGCCGCGGTCTAAGCGCTTTTGCGCGGACACCTGTTTCAAGCTGCCGGCTAGTTCGTAGCGCAAGTTGTTGCCGGACGCATAGGCGGTTCCTTTCTGCAGCGAAGTTTTATCCATGGCCTGCTGTAAAGAATCAAAGTCGGTAATCTCATGGAATTTACCGGTTTCCTGGCCGTTTTCATCCCTAATCTGCCACCGAATTTTTACCGGGACTTTGATTTCTTGACCGTTTGCGTCTTTCAATTTATTACCGGCTGTGTCTGTGAGTGCGCTCATATCAATGTCTTTTTCATCGACCTGGGCGCCCATGAGCTGGCGCACATGTTGAAGCATCTCCGTGCGGCCGTGGGCGGCCTGATAAGCGCGGTAATACTCCGGATCGGCCGTGGAATAAAATACACCGTTGACGTCCTTCCCCTGACCTAAGGCCCGGATTTTTTTTTCGGCCTCGGCTTGTTCTTCCTGGGCCGAGCCAATATCCCCGATCTGCTCGCTGGTTAAGCCCATGCTCTTATACATGTCCGTTTCTTCCATCCAGTCGGCCACGGCGTCGTACTTGGCCTCGGGTAATTTCCCGGACTTGATTTCTTGCTGCACTTGCTGCTTGGCCTTAACGCGGGCCACGTCTTCGCTCTCCCCCGTTCCTAACAATTCGCGGAACAACGCTTCTTCGCGTTTAGTCTGCTTTTCTAAGGCGCCGATAATGCGCAGCCCGTCTTCGTGACGACCCTCAATAAGCAACTGTCTTAAGGCCTCTTTATCCTGGGCACTAGTCGCGCCATGGTAAGCCGCGCTTTTTTCCTCTTCGGAAAGCTGGGCGTCTGCCCATTCTTTTTTCGTGTAGTTGATAACCCCTTTTCTTCCAATGCGGCCGTACTTGGTTTTTTGCCCTAACTCGAGATTGCCCCGCTTATCTCTGCGCCACTCGGTGGGCATATAGCGGTTCAAAAAGTCGCGCGCGTCTCCGGCCGCCGGCAAATATGCCTCCACTTCTTTCTTTTTCTGTCGAGCGGTCCATGCTTCTTTGGCAATTCTGGGATTCAAAAACTGCAAGCCAGACAGCAACGCCGCTTTGCCGAATTGTTTTTTACCCTCTGCGGCTCTGGCTGCCTTGGCAAGCCGACTGGAATAAACCCTGCCCCCAAGCCCAGCCGCCGCGCCGGCAGCGGCGCCGCCCAAGGCGGCGGCGCCCACCAGCGGCAGCAACAGGCCTTTTTCGCCCAAGCCCATCAAGAATGCGGATCCGAAGATCGCCAGTTTTTTAGCGGCCACCAAGGCCGCCAGTAAAAAAGCGACGGCTAAAAAGTGATGGACGTTGCTTGCCAGAAACGTGGATAGTCCGCTGTTGTCATTGCAAGTCAACAGGGAGTTCAAGTTCCACAAATCACATGAGGTATTGCCCACGATATCTGTGTTCCTGCTGACGATGACCGCGATTTTAATGAAGAAAAACATGATGGGCGTAAAAAATGCGTATTTGAGGAAAGTTGACCACCAGAGTTTTGCCAGACCCGCAAAGCTGGGCAGCACAAACAACGCGTAAGCCAAAGGCGACAGAGCCAGTAAAATCCATAAAACCACCAGCCGAATCAGCAAGAACGCGGCAATAGCGCCCATGACGACAAACGCCAACAGGGAGCGCATGAAATTAAATAGTTCCATGACCAAAACTTCGCTGGTTTTGGTATCCACCCAATTCATCACCGCTTCAAAAATATTGCTGCCTGAAACCGTTGGAAAACCATAAGCAATCAGGTTCCAGCCCAAATCGTTTAAATCCCGCCGGTCGGTCAAGGAAAACATCGCTCCTTGCAAAATGTCGGCAACCTTCAAAATGGCCTGGCCAATGACCAAACTGAAATTCACCAGCATGGCCATGATCAGCAAGATCCCCAAAGTTTTTTTGTAATTGTAACTGCCGATGCGCAGAATCGTGGCCACGGCGATCACGATCATCATCAGAATGAAAATCATGTTCACGATATTGCGCACAAACTGCCAGGCCCCGCAGATATTGGTTAGAAACCCGGTCCCCACGCCATCAGCGCCGCACACGCCCACTCCGACCTGGATCGCGGCCGCGGCCTGGATGAACGGCATGATCACAAAGTAGTAAAAGGCATACATCACCGACCGGATGATGATGAAGATTCCGGAAAACCAAGAAAAGACCCACAGCCGAATCTTGCCGCCGCTTGCTGTTGCGTCCGGAGTCCCGGGAGGAGGTGTAGATCCTCCGGTATTCAATATAAAAGCATCGGTGAAATAAGGCACCAGCAAAACGACGACCACCACCAGCAAAAGCGCGGCAAGAATTTTTTTGTCGGAGAAAAATCCGAGAAGTTTTTTCAGTGTTGCACCAAGTTTCACCACGTAGCTTCGATTAAATCTCAACTTCTAGATACTAAATACCAAATACTAGATACTTTCTTCTATAAGGACTTACGCGTTTGATTCCCTCCCCTTGAGGGGGAGGGTTAGGGAGGGGTGGAGAGCCATAAACATGAGCATTATTTATCACCCTCCCCTTGCCTCCCCTCCCTCCAGAGGCGGGCAGGCAAGGGAGGGGGAAAAAGAGGGAAATGCGTAAGTCTGCTAGTCTCTATTTTACGGATTGGCAATAACCTCATTGCAGGGCTGGGGCTCATTAAGAATCCCGTCGGAATCCCTTGTCAAACGTGCGGTCCGGCAGCGGTCCTGGCCCGCCGCCCGTAGCTGTGGGTGTGCATGGTTGGCCCGAAGAATGCGTGGTGTATTGGCCGCCGACAATCGGCGGACTATCGCACTGTGGCTAGTTCGGGATGCATCTGCCGGGATTGGCCGGATCCGGCACGGTGTTTCCTCCGCAAGCACCGTCCCCGGTATCGGTTCTGGATGTTGGATCTTTATAAAATTCTTCACCGGAAGTGGGGTTGCCCAATCCTTGGTTCTGCCCGCCGACCGCTTGACTGCCGCTGCCAAAAAGACCGCCGGAAAACAGACGGAAAAAGCCCCACTGCGCCGCTTCCAAAACCATGGCTTCAATGACGCTAGTCGGTAGGTAATCTTTGTTAAGCAAACGCTGCACCGTCACTTGCACTACGCGGGCGCCATAAGACCCGGGGGCCTGAATCAAGCCGACCCTTGGATTAATGATGCTTCCCTGGTAAAACGGCGGGGTGCGGATTCCGGGCGCAAGCTTATCCAAATCGGCTTTTAGCCGCGTGCTCTTGTAGCCCTCGGCGTTGGAAACTTCCTGGGCCGAGGCCTGGTTGGCCTGGCTCTGCAAGGCCATGCCCTGCTCTTGGAAATTAAAATACCAGTCAGCTGCTTGGGTGTTTTCCTGGCCGGACAAAGCCCCCTTGGCAAAGAACTCCATGTCTTGAAAAAAGATCGGCGCCGTGCCGCCGCGCGGCGTTTTGGTGGGCAGAGGAAAACCAAGGGTGTCTTTGGCATACTGCTCCACCGCCCGGCCGACCCGGCTGTAACTTATCCCGCCTCTGGCAACCGAGTCATAGGCAATGTCCACTAATTCCCGAGTAGTGGGATCAAGGTAATTTTCAAACAAAATCCGGTAGCGGTAAAGAATGTCTTTTAACGAACGGTTGTAACCGTAATAGTCCCTGATTTTCAGTTTATTATTGATGAGGCCTGTCAGCCACTGCCCCAAAGCCCCGGAAAGCGCGTAAAGCAGAATAGTCCAAAAATTCTTTTTGACGTTTCTAAAACCGCGCATGATATCGGCTTCAATTTGGGTCGGCACACACAGCCCGGTGATGATCGCCCCGCCCAATCCGCCGCAATTCATTTCCAAAACATCGCCTTCGGCAGCGCCGCCAAGCGAGCCGCCGATAAGAAGCGCTTCGGCGGGCTTGGGTTCGAACAAAAGGTATAATCCCGCTGACGACTCAAATACAAAAGCCGTGATCAAAATAATCGTAAGGAGTTTCGTGGTGTTGGAATTGAAGACTTTCATGCCTTTTATAGCTCCCCCTCGCCCTCGCCGCCGACTGCGGCCATAATCCGGGCTTGGTAAATAATATCACCCCACTTGGCGATGTCCTCCGGGTGGGCAATCATATATTCTTGAGCGCTGATGATATTCCTCATTGACAGGAAAAAGATAATCTGGTTTTTCAAATCTTGTTTCAGGTCCGACGGCACAGGAAGCGCGCGCAACTCTGCTAGGGTTTTATCCACGATGGCGTAAGTTGCCGCCACCTGCTGGCTTGAGCCGCCGGCGAACAAAAGCCCGAACTGGTCCGCGATTCTGCCGGAATTGTAATCACCAAGCGCCGCGGTTAATCCTTGCTGGTAGGCAAGCGCGGCCTGGGACGATGCCGGAACGATTTTAATTTCGCTGTCGGATAATTGCGGCACGGAAAGCGGACGATTCAAATCCAACATTTTCTCCATTTCCTGCCCCAAACTTTCGTCTTCAACCGCAATCTCGTCGCGAATGCCGTAAATTAAGTCGCGAACATCCTGTTCGTTTCTGATCGCCGCCGCCGGATCGCCGGCAAGCGGGTCGGTGCCGAGCGCCACTTCCGATCCGTCTGGAGTGCCGTCGTCGTCCGTGTCGGGTTTGGTCGGTACGGTTTGATTTTTATACTCCTGGTAATTTGACAGTCCGTCGTCGTCCGGATCGCCGTTTAATCCCCCCACTTCCGGACTTTCGAAAGCCAATTCTTTGAAATGTTCTTTGATCCAAGCTTCCGGAATAATGAATTGGCCGCTTGAGGCCACTTGTTGCCCGGAATCTTTATTGTTTCTCGGCTGCAAAGTGCCAATCAAAAAAGCGCCGACTAAAATCAAAGCCAGCGCCAGCACAAAAATCGCGACATTTTTTTTGTCCTGAAATAAAGAACTTTTGCTTGTGTCAAGCAAACTATCGCGGGGCATCAAAGCAATTTTTGTTTTGGTTTCTT
>JACQJK010000093.1 GCA_016205055.1 Candidatus Doudnabacteria bacterium | reverse complement strand
GTTCAAAGCGACGAGGCCTCTTGGTTTAAAAAACACGAAAAAAACTTTAACCTCGCGATAAAATTTTTGCCAAAGCAAATATCAGAAATGATTACGAATTTGGTTGTCATTCCCGAAATGCTGGTTATCCATCAAATTGTTCCGCCGGTTTCCGCCATGGTTATCAAAAATAAAAGCGCCATAGCGCTGCACCGGCAAATGTTTGAAATGCTTTGGCAGTTGTTACCTGATTAAGTTTGTTGTTAAGATTGGTCGGAAGTCGTTGATTAGATTTTTTTAGGCGAACGTTTTTTTATTATGCTAAACTATCTTCATGATCGCATATCTACAAGGCAAAATTTTAAGAAAAGGGGGGTCTTACTTGGTGGTCGAAACCGGCGGGGTAGGATATAAAGTAGCCGTATCGGGCGCTTTGGCTTTGTCGGCTAAACTATCATGGGAAGTCCGCCTTCACATTCATACCCATGTGCGCGAGGATCAGCTCTCGCTGTATGGCTTTGCCAGTTTGCCGGAGTTAGAATTGTTTGAAATGTTAATTTCCGTTTCCGGCATTGGTCCGAAAGTGGGCTTGAGTATTTTGTCTTCCGTATCGCCCGCTCACATCCGGTCGGCAATTATCTCCGGCGATATCGCCGTGTTTACGAAAGTTGCCGGGGTCGGCCGGAAAACCGCCGAGCGGTTAATGGTGGAGCTGAAAGAAAAGGTTGCCAGCGCGGAGCAAGACCAAGGCGGATTGGGGGTATCCGCGGAACTTTCCGAAAGCTTGTCCGCGCTCGAGTCCTTGGGCTACCGGCGTCACGAGATCAAGGAGGTTTTAAAACAAATCCCGAAGGACTTAACGGACAGTGCCCAGATTGTTAGACACGCTTTAAAAGTTTTGGGCGGACGGCGTTAGACAGCATTATGCAAGTTTTTGAAATCAGCGACTCTAAACAATTTAATAGTTTTCTTATCTCTCGCGAGGCCTCCGTTCTGCAGTCGTGGGAGTGGGGTGATTTTCAAAAAAGATTGGGAAGAAAAGTTTGGCGGCTGCTGTTAACCACTAATACCGGCAAAGTGCTGGCTGGCGCAACGGTTGTCAAAATCCCTCTTGCGCGGGGAAAAAGTTATTTCTACGCTCCCCGCGGGCCGGTAATCGCAAATAGCGCGAATGTGGAAAAAGTCTGGCAGCTTTTTTTGGACAAGCTTTCCGATCTACAAAGTTTCGAACAACCCATTTTTTTTCGTGTTGATCCGCAAGTTGTCGCTTACCCCGGCGGGTTTGCTTTAGTCAATTTGGGCTTTCGGAAAATTCCTTGGGAGATCCAGCCGAAAGATACTTTAGTTTTAGATCTGCGTTTAAGCGAGCAGCAATTACTGCACGGGATGAAACCGAAAACGCGCTATAATATTCACCTGGCGCAAAAAAAAGGCGTGACGGTGGAGCAGTTTTCCGAAGGCAAGTGGGCCAAAATTTTTTGGCAGCTGATTAAAGAGACCGAACGCCGTGATCGTTTTACCAGCCACCCCTACACCTATTATTTCAACTTGCTTGAGGGACTGGGGAGGAGTAGATCAGCAAAATTGTTTTTGGCTTATTATCAAAAACGGCCATTAGCCGGGGCAATCATTTCTTATTTCGGCAATACCGCGACCTACTTGCATGGCGCCTCGGCTGATCGCTTGCGCAACGTGATGGCGCCTTACTTGGTACAGTGGACGGCAATGAAGCAGGCCAAATCAGCCGGATTGAAACGGTACGATTTCGGGGGCATCGCTCCGACTCATTCCTCTGCGGTTCACGCTTGGTCAGGGTTGACGAGATTTAAAACCGGGTTTGGCGGACAGGAGATTTCCTATATTGGCGCTTACGACCTGCCCTATTCCCAGTTTTGGTATGGGTCCTATCAGCTGCTTCGCCACTTCAACCGTTTACTTGGTTAGTATGAGGTCATCTAAAAACCCCATTTTGTCTGCAATTTCAGCTTTTCGGCTGCCCCGACGCTCCGGTCGGGGCTCCGCACCGAAGCGTCGGAGCAAACGCTTCACCGGAATTCGCCGTCCGCCTTAGGCGGACGTCTTCATTCCGCTTCAGCATTTTCGCTCGAAAATCTGAAATTTCGCCTTAAAAGCGAGTTTTTAGATGACCTCTATATGAAGGATTTGCTAAAAAGATTTGCGCCGGACTTAATGCTTAAATATTATCATCGTGTCCTTGCCTTTTTAGGGGCGTTTTTTTATGGCTTGCCATCAGAGCGTTTGATTGTGATTGGCGTAACGGGAACGAACGGAAAATCGACGGTGGTGAGTTTGATTGCGGAAATTCTCCGTTCCGCCGGCTACCAGGTCGGTTTTTCTTCCACCATCGCGTTTTCCGACGGAGGCAAGCCGGTCTTAAATCGTCTAAAAATGACCATGCCGGGCAGGTTTTTTCTGCAGCGGCTGTTGCGTAAAATGGTCCGTAACGGTTGCCGGTACGCAGTGTTGGAGTCGACTTCGGAAGGGGTATTACAATTTCGCCACCTCCATATTCACTACGATGTGTTGGTTTTTACCAATCTTGCCCCAGAACACCTGGAACGCCACGGGGGTTTTGAGCAGTATAAACAGGCAAAGCTCGAGTATTTTCGATATTTAGAACAATTACCAAATAAGTTACTGGACAAGCAGCGGGTTGATAAAGTCATCGTTGCGAACTTAGACGATCCGCACGGAAGGGAATTTTTAAATTTTCGCGTTGATCAAAAGATTGGCTTTTCATTTTCCCGCGCACCAGAGGGGCAAAATAGGGATATTATGGTGCTATCGGCTTCTGAAGTTAAGGTTTTGCCGCGCACCAGCCGCTTTCAAGTTGGCGGCGTGCAGTTTGTGCTTTTTCTTCCCGGCCGGTTTAATGTGGAAAATGCTTTGGCTGCAATCGCCGCGGCAAAAAGCCAGGCAGTGCCTTTGGGCTTGTGCCAGCGGGCGTTAGCTATGGTTGAGCTTGTGCCCGGCCGTATGGAGTCGATTATGGAAGGGCAGACGTTTGGGGCGCTCGTTGATTACGCGCCGGAGCCGAACGCCTTGCGCGCGCTTTACGAAACGTTGGCAACCTGGCCGAAGGATAGGATCATTCATGTCCTGGGCAGTACTGGCGGGGGCCGCGATAAAGCACGACGGACGGTTTTGGGGAGCCTGGCCGGCAAAATCGCCGACATAGTGGTGGTGACCAACGAGGATCCTTATGATGACGATCCGCGGGAGATTATCGAGCAAGTTGCTCGCGGCGCCGAACAAGCCGGCAAACGCGTAAATCAGTCGCTTTATAAAATCCTTGATCGTCGCCAGGCGATCAGGAAAGCGTTGAGCTTGGCTCGTGCCAATGATTTAGTCTTAGTCACCGGAAAAGGAGCAGAACAGGCGATTGTCACGGCAGGCGGCAGAAAAATTCCTTGGGACGATCGTCAAGTAGTGCGCGAAGAGCTGCGCAAGCTGCTTGCTAAAAAAACCGATTGATCGCCAGAGTCAGCGCGACGCCCAAGACCAGGCCTACAATGACCTCGGCCAGGGTATGCCCGATTTTTTCGTTCACCGGTACATTGTCCGAGCTAGAAGCAAAAAGCAGTCGGCGGAGCTGGTTGAGAATTTTGGAGTGTTCCTGGAGCAGGTTGCGCAAGCGGAGAGCGTCGTGGATGATGAACAGGGAGAAAATTAAGGTGATGCCAAAAAGCGGGGAGTTTAGTCCCTGGCGCAGCCCAATGAGCGTACATAAACTGGCCACGATGGCGGCATGACTGGAAGGCATCCCGCCGTAATCCAAAAGATCAGTCAGGCGAAATTTTGCATTTTTACCCAACTTGCTTAAAAATTTTCCTCCCTGGGCAAGCGCCCAGGCCAAAAGCGGAATAATAAAAATTTCCATTTGTATCGATTTAGTAATTTTATTATAGTCCTCTTATGCCCACAAAGTACACTTTATTGATAGACACCGTCGAAAGCCATCGTTGTTACTTGGCGCTAATCAGTCAAAAACAAGTGATCCGCGACCGGTCAATTAAGACGAACTATAATCTTTCCGAGAAGCTGATTCCTGCTTTGGACAGCATTGGTCTTAAAACTTTGTTGAAAAAACGCCGCATCGATGCGATTGCCGTTAAAACCGGGCCGGGTTCTTTTAGCGCGCTGCGCACCGGCATTGCCGTAGCGAATGGACTGGCCCTTGCGTATCATCTGCCGTTAGCGGCGGTTAAGGGGGTATTGCACAATCCCGACCTGATTAACCGAACGAAAAGAGCGTTAAAGCAAAAGGCCCGTTTTGACCCGACCCCGTAGCAGTCTCTCGACTGCGCTCGAGACGCTACAGAGCGAAACTCAAAAGTTCGCATGTCTTCTTCTTTGTTGGCAGTTATCCTTATGTCTTGTATTACCAATCGCACTTGACAACTTTTGCCCACTATTTATAATAGGAGTATGCATTCCAGTGTGTAGGAGAGCCAATAATTTTGGCCCTTTTTGCGTATTAGCAATAAGGGTAAATTTTGATGTCAGCAAAATCGAATTTTGACTACCTCAACTTAATTCCTTCTTCGCACAAAACCCTTCAGATTCGAAGAGCCGACCGAGCCAAGCGCAAGTCTTTTACAAAAACCCACGAGGTTTTGCCTTTGGGGGACCTGATTGAAATCCAAACCGACTCTTATCGTTGGTTTTTTGAAAAAGGCCTCAAAGAGCTGTTTGAAGAGCTGTCCACAGTGACGGATTTTACCGGTAAGACTCTAGAGCTTAGCTTTGGAGATTATTATCTTGATAAGCCAAAGCACACGGAAAAAACCGCGCGGGAGCGCAACACGACGTACGAAGCGCCGCTGTATGTTTCGGTAAAACTGGTGAATAAAGTAACCGGCAAGATCAAAACCCAAGATGTTTACTTGGGGGATTTTCCGTTGATGACCAATCGGGGAACTTTTGTCATCAATGGAGTGGAACGCGTCGTGGTCTCTCAATTAATAAAATCGCCGGGGGCGTTTTTTTCTGCCGAGCACCTGCGCGGCCGGCAGTTCTTCGGCGCTAAAATTATTCCTAATCGGGGGGCCTGGCTGGAACTGGATACGGACATCAACGGCGTTATCGGGGTGAAGATTGATCGTAAGCGCCGTGTGCCGGTCACCGCTTTATTGCGCGTGTTTGGCTTGGAGCTTAACGAGGATATTCTGGAACAGTTTCGAGATGTGGATACGAATCCTGACCTGCGTTATATCCAAAATACGCTAGACAAAGATCCTTCGCATAGCGCCGACGAGGGCTTTATTGAAGTTTACCGGCGCATTCGCCCGGGTGACCTGGCAACCGCGGACAACGCTCGGTCTTTGATCACCGCAATGTTTTTTAACTACCAGCGCTACGATCTTTCGGAGGTGGGGCGGTTTAAGTTTAATCAGCGATTAGGTATTTCCGGCCGGGAAGATCACATTCTCACAAAGGAAGATTTGGTGGCCGTCATTAAAGAAATTGTCCGGTTAAACAACGCACAGGGGCACCCGGACGATATTGATCATCTGGCTAATCGTCGCATAAGAGCGGTGGGAGAGTTGATTCAAGCCAAATTCCGGATTGGCCTGGCCAGAATGGCCAGGATCGCTCGCGACCGCATGAGTTTGGCGGATTTGGAAACGGTTAGTCCCGCTCAATTAATTCACGTTCGTCCGATAGTTGCCGTGATGCAGGAGTTCTTTTCCTCTTCGCAGCTCTCGCAGTTTATGGATCAAACTAATCCGTTGGCCGAATTAGAACACAAGCGGAGAATGTCGGCGATGGGTCCGGGCGGACTGTCCAGAGAACGCGCTGGTTTTGAAGTGCGCGATGTCCATCGCAGTCATTATGGC
>JACQJK010000097.1 GCA_016205055.1 Candidatus Doudnabacteria bacterium | reverse complement strand
TTTAACTAAAAGTATTTCACATTAGTAAAGCTATGACAAAAAAATCGATTGCAACAATTATAATCCTGCTGGTGGTCTTTGTTGGGGTGGGGATTTTAGCCGTGAATCAAGCTAGAGCGAAAAACCGCGCAGTTGCGTGGAGAGAGATGGCGGATGTTCTTAAATCTGACGTGACAAAGGAGCAAAAGACGGTCAAAGTTACTGAATTGCTCTCGCAGTTAAAGAAAAATAGACCAATCATAAGCATGAAGTTGCAACTTGCCTCGGCAGATGCTTGCGAAGACGCATGGGATAGTATTGCAGATGAAGATGGTACTGTAATTTGTGACCAAGGAGAAGGCGGAGATATATGTGCAGGTGTAAATGCAGCTTGTACAGAGTACGGCGATGCAAACGAGACCGGAGCACCATGGGATTCTAATAGCGTCTGGACCCCGTAGTAGTAACTTTCCTCCTCGGCTGATTGAAACCGGCATTCCTGCAGCCCTACTAAAAGTAACTGTAGGCACTGTTTTTATACTTGAATAATTGTTAAAGCAATTGAGTCTAAACTGGTTGCCAAGAGAGTTAAAGTTTGCTGATCACTTTTTGATCTTCTACCATTATTTTAGAGAAGGAATTGAGAAGACGGCTTAGCTTATATGGCAATAAGCAAAACGAAGAAAAAATTTTACATCACTACCTCCATCCCTTACGTCAACGCGCACCCGCACGTGGGGTTTGCTTTGGAGTTGATTCAGGCCGACGCGCTCGCTCGATTTCACCGCCTGCTTAGCGCGGACACGTTTTTTTTGACCGGCACGGACGAGCACGGCAGCAAAGTGCCCAAAGCCGCTCAAGCCGCAGGCAAGGAGATTTTGGACTTTGTGAATGAGATTTCCGCTCGGTTTAAAAAACTGTGCGCCGTGCTGGGGATTTCCAACTCCCATTTCATTCGCACAACTGACCAAGGTCATAAGAAATCCGCGCAAAAATTTTGGAAAAAAACGCTTGATTCGGGGGATATTTATAAGAGCAAATACGAGGGGTTATATTGCGTGGGTTGTGAAAATTATTACAACGAGTCGGATTTGGAAGGCGGATTATGCCCGATTCACAAGACCAAGCCCGAGACGCTGTCCGAAGAAAATTATTTTTTCAGATTTTCCAAGTATCAAGCGCAGTTATTGGATCATTTCCAAAAAAATCCCGGTTTCGTCGTTCCCAAGACTCGCTATAACGAAATTTTTGAGTTTATCAAACACGGCCTTTCCGACATCAGCATTTCCCGCTCGACGAAAACCCTCAAGTGGGGCGTGCCGGTGCCGGGCGACCGTGAGCAGGTAATTTACATCTGGTTTGACGCGCTTATCAATTATCTTTCCGGGATTGGGTACGCCGAAGAAGACGCAACTTTCAAAAAATACTGGCCGGCCGATGTCCATTTGATCGGCAAGGACATCTTGCGTTTCCATGCTGGCCTCTGGCCGGCGATGTTGTTATCCGCCGGATTGCCATTGCCCAAGCAGATTTTTGTGCACGGTTTTATTTCCGTGGACGGGCAGAAGATCTCCAAATCGATGGGTAATATCATTGACCCCTTTGCCTTGGCGGAAAAATACGGGGCGGACGTTTTGCGTTATTTTTTGCTGCGGGAAATCCCCAGCGACGGCGATGGGGATTTTAGCGTTCAAAAACTCGAAGCCCGCTATACCGCTGATCTGGTGAACAACTTGGGCAACCTGGTCAGCCGCCTCACAAATTTGATCGAGAAGGAACTAAATGGGGTCGTTCCTTTTGACGTTGAAGCGCCAAAGAAAGCGGAAAATTTGGAGAAATACATCCGCGACTTTCGTTTACACGAAGCGTTGGCGGAAATTTGGGAAAATCTTTCCTGGGCCAACCAATATATTGACGAGGTTAAGCTTTGGGAGCTTCCCCAAAAAAACCCCAAGCTTTTTAAAGAGGCGATTTCCTCGCTGGTTGCGCTTTTACGACAGGTTATTTCGGAGTTGAGCCCTTTTTTGCCGCATACTGCCCAACGGCTGGAAGAAATTTTCAGTGCGGAAAAAATCGTCAAATCCCCGCCGCTGTTCCCAAGATTAGTGGATAGTTGACAGTGGACAGTTGATACTGAACAGTTCATAAATGAAAGTTGAAAGCTATAAAGAATTAATCGTATGGAAGAAGTCACTTGATCTTGTAGAGGAGGTTTTTAAATTGACGGCGAGTTTCCCTCAATCGGAAGCTTATGGATTGAGTAACCAGATGCGACGTGCGGCCGTTGCTATTCCTTCAAATAGAGCCGAAGGTGCAGGGAGACAGTACCGCAGAGAGTTTGCCCGGTTCGTTTACATCGCGAACGGGTCTGCTAAAGAGCTCGAAACGCAACTGATTATCGTTCAAAGACTTAAATTCGCAGGACAGCCTGAATTCAACCGAGTACATTCTTTACTGGTAGAAATAATGAAGATGCTTAGTAGTTTGTGCTCTAAACTGTCAACCGTAAACTGACAACTGATATTATGTTTGTTGACACCCACGCTCACGTAAATTTTGACGCGTTCAAAGGCGACTCGAAAGAGGTTCTTGAAAAGTGTCTGCGGGAGCAGACTTGGGTTATAAACGTCGGCAGCCAGTATTCAACCAGCAAACGAGCAGTGGAAATTGCGCAGAGTTTTCCCGAGGGCGTGTACGCCGTCGTCGGCTTGCATCCGGTTCATCTTTTTTCCATGCGCGTTGACGAAGAAGAGTCCTCTTTTGAAACTCGAGAAGAAAAGTTTGATTATCAAAAATACCTCGAGCTGGCCCGTGACCCCAAAGTCCTGGGGATTGGCGAATGCGGTTTGGAATATTTTCACCTGCCGCCGAGCCAAGAGGAAGAGGTGGAAGCGCGCCAGAAACAAGTTTTTTTAGAACACATTATGCTTGCTTCTGAAACTAAAAAAACTTTAATGGTCCACTCCCGGGACGCTTACGAGGACATCTACCAAATAATCAAGCCCCGGATGTCCGGCTTGCGCGCGGTGGTGATTCATTCTTTTATCGGCAACTGGAAACAGGCGGAAATGTTTTTGGATCTGGGTTGCTTTTTAAGTTTTAACGGCATCGTGACCTACAAACCGCGCAAAGAAAAAAAGCCGGGGGGTTCTGACCCGGGTTTGCTGGAAGCGGTGGCGAATACCCCCCTCGATAAAATTTTGCTTGAGACCGACTGCCCGTATCTTTCCCCAGAGCCGTTTCGGGGACAGCGCAATTTTCCGTTTCGGGTAAAATTCGTTGCCGAAAAAATCGCAGCGATAAAGAGGTTGCCGGTCGAGGAAGTCGAGCGGCAAACGACGGCAAACGCCAGGAAAGCATTTGGGTTTTGAAATTTATGGACCGATCCATTCAAAAGCAAGTTCGGCAACCCCGCGAATACGCCGTAATCAAAGATCCGGGCGCTTTTAAGGAGAGTTAAAGTATTGTAGAATTAATTTCGCGGGACCATAAACTGCAAAGTTGGCTGATAGGTTTTAAAAGATTTTTTTAAGTTTCTCGACAGTGCCAATGGGTAAAAGATATAATCACAAAAAAATTGAAAAATATTGGCAAAAGCACTGGGAAGCCAAGAAGTTTTGGCGCGCTCAAGATTTCTCGAGCAAGAAAAAGTATTACGCGTTGGTGGAATTTCCTTATCCTTCCGGCGAAGGCCTGCACGTCGGGCACGTCCGGACCTACACCGCGATCGACGCCATTGCGCGGTTCCGCCGGATGAACGGCCATAACGTGCTTTTTCCCATTGGCTTCGACGCTTTTGGCCTGCCCACGGAAAATTTTGCAATAAAAAATAAAATCCATCCTCGCCTCGCTACTCGCAGCAACATCAAAATTTTCACGCGCCAACTCAAATCGTTGGGTCTGTCTTTTGATTGGTCGCGGGCTGTGGACACGACCGACCCTTTGTATTACAAGTGGACCCAGTGGATTTTTTTACAGCTTTACGCCCGCGGACTGGCTTACCGGGCCGAGATTCCCATCAACTGGTGCCCGAATTGCAAAACCGGGCTTGCTAACGAGGAGGTGGTTAATGGGCGGCACGAGCGTTGCGGAACCGAGGTGGTTAAAAAACTCATAAAACAGTGGTTGATTAAAATTACGAAATACGCCGACCGGCTGATTGACGATTTGAGGATGGTGGATTTTCCGGAGCGGGTGAAAACCCAGCAAATCAACTGGATTGGCAAAAGCGAGGGCGCGGAAATTGAGTTTCCGCTCGCAGGCCATTTCAATTTTGTCTTACTGCACGGCTACACCGGCTCGGCCAAGAAAAATTTTTTCCCTTGGCTGAAAACCGCCTTGGAAAAACGGGGCTACCGCGTCATCGCTCCAGAATTGCCGCATTCTTCCCGTCCTGTGGAGAAAGAACAGGTGGAGTTTGTTTTGAAGAATGTGAAGTTTGACGAGAACACCATCATCTTGGGACACAGTTTGGGCGGGCCGGTCGCCGTAAAGGCGGTTGAGCGGCTCTCAACTCGGGTCGCCGGGCTGGTTTTTGCCGGCGGATTTTTGGAACCGAAGTTCAAAGATCATCCCCGCCCCTACGAGAAGGATTTTGTGTGGAGGTTCAATTTGAAGGAAGTTCGAAAAAAAGTCGGTTTTGTCAAAGTTCTTTCCGACCGCAACGACTACGCCGTACCCGTCGAGCAGGGCGAGAAACTCGCTCGCGGTTTAGCAGGGGAATTTTTTGCCGTGGAGAGCCAAGAGCCCCATTTTACCAGTGATCAAGAACCGGCCATCTTAGAACATCTGGTTCCGAAAGTGAAAACCTTCACCACCCGCGCTGACACTTTGTTCGGAGCAACTTATTTAGTTTTAGCCCCCGAGAACCCCATTGTTGCTTCCTATCTTGCGATGCGGCGTTCTGGCTCCGGGGTCTGGAATCTCAAAGAAGCGGCGGCTTATGTCGAGCGCGCCATGAAAAAAACCGACATTAGCAGAACCGCCGAGGAGCGGGAAAAAACCGGCGTTGAGTTGAAGGGATTGCGCGCCAAGCACCCTCTGACCGGCCGGACAATACCCATTTGGGTGGCGGATTATGTCCTGGCCAGCTATGGTACGGGAGCGATTATGGCCGTGCCGGCGCATGATGAACGCGATTTTGTTTTTGCCAAGAAGTTCAAACTACCCATTCTCCAAGTGATCAAGCCGCCGAGCGTCGATTCCCGCGATGACCTGCCCCCGCCGTCCGCCGTCGGCCGACACGATATTGACTTAGAAGCTGAATGCTGGACGGGAGAAGGAACGCTGGTTAATTCCGGAAAATATACCGGTTCGGACTCGGTCCAGGCCAGAAAAAAAATCGCTTTGGACCTGCAAGCGCAAGGATTGGGGCGTCCGGCGGTGTCGTATAAGCTGCGCGACTGGATTTTTTCCCGCCAGCACTATTGGGGCGAGCCGATTCCGATTATTTATTGTGATCATTGCGGAGCGGTCCCCGTGCCGGAAAAAGACTTGCCGGTGTTGTTGCCAAACGTAAAACATTATGAACCCACCAAAAGCGGCGAATCACCCTTGGCTGCAATCAAATCATTCGTCAATACAAATTGTCCTGCTTGCGCACGGCCTGCGCGCCGCGAAACGGACACCATGCCCAACTGGGCCGGGTCTAATTGGTATTTTATCCGTTATACCGACCCGAAGAATGCAAAAGAGTTTGCAGCTCGGAATAAACTTGAATATTGGATGGGGCAGCAGAGCTTGGATGCCGCCGCGTCCTTCCGAAGCCCGAAGGGCGTAGGAGGAGTTGATTTGTACAACGGCGGCATGGAACACACCACTTTGCACTTGCTTTACTCGCGGTTTATTTATAAATTCTTGTTCGATCAAAAACTTGTTCCCGGCCCGGAACCTTACGCCAAGCGGACTTCGCACGGAGTGATTCTGGGCGAGGACGGGAGAAAAATGTCAAAATCGTTTGGTAACGTCATCAACCCCGACCAGGTCGTCGCCGAACACGGGGCAGATACTTTGCGCCTTTATGAGATGTTCCTTGCGCCGTTTGGCCAGATGGTGCCGTGGGACACGCGGGGGGTGTTGGGAGCCAGGCGGTTTTTGGATCGGGTTTGGCGAGTATATCATGAAAAACCCATCCGCCGCGGCGGAGGGGAATTGTCCGCCGCGGCGGACAAAACTGAAAGGGCGGAAGAGCTGGAGCGGCTGTTGCATAAAACCATCAAAAAAGTCACGGCGGATTTAGAGGATATGAAATTCAATACGGCTGTGTCGGCGCTGATGATTTTAATTAACAAGTTTGACGAAAACGTCGCGGAAGTCACGAGCAAGCAGTTGGAAATTTTCTTACTGTTATTAGCCCCTTTTGCGCCTTATTTGGCCGAGGAGTTATGGAGGAACCTCGGCAATAAAAAGTCTGTGCATCTGGAATCTTGGCCGAGGTACGAGGAAGCATTGATCGCGGAGCAGATGCTAAAAATTCCAGTTTCGATTAACGGTCGGGTGCGCGATGTGATTCTGGTCCCGGCTGATCTTACTCAAAACGAAATCGAAAACCAGGCGCTGAACTCTCCAAAAATTGAAGCGCATATTGCGGGCAAGACCATCCTGCGGCGCGTTTACGTTTCGGGAAAAATGATTAACTTCGTTGTTGAATAAAAATGCAAGCAGTCATCCTAGCCGCAGGTTTAGGAACCCGAATGGGAAACCTTACTTCAAATAGGCCCAAACCGCTTTTGACGATCGAGAATAAATCATTGCTCGAGCATAATTTTCACGCGCTGCCAAACGAGATTAACGAAGTGGTTTTGGTAGTTGGCTATTTGGGAGATCAGATCAAGGAGTTAATTGGGACGTCTTATAACGGCAGAAAGGTCATCCATATCGAACAGAAGGAGCTTCTGGGCACGGGTCACGCTCTCGATTTGTGCAAAGACGTGTTGCGCGGTCGGTTTTTAGTGCTGATGGGCGATGATTTGTACGCAAAGAAGGATTTAGTCGCAATGATTAAGCACCCCTTGAGCTTGTTAGTTTTGGAAGTCAAGGGTGGAGAACTGGACATGGGGACGCCGGGCGTGGTAAAGCTAGACGAGAGCGGCAGGGTGTTTGACATCGTGGAGGGAGAACGATTGCAAAAAGGTAGCTTGGTAAACTGCGCGGCTTACGTTTTGGACGAGCGCTATTTTGATCTACCCATGGTCCGCGCTGAAAATAAAACTTCGGAATTCGGTCTGCCCCAGACCATGCTGCAGATGCTTAAAAACGGTACCCGTTTTGACCTGGTTCGCGCTTCTTGGTGGCACAAGGTGACGAGCCCCCAGGACTTGCAAGTTTTTTTGAAAAATGAAGAGAGATCGTGATTGGCGGTGGGGAAAGAAAATAAAAAACGCCCTGTGGCGTTACTGAAAGTGTGATGCCGCCGGCTGCTGCTACGCCTGTCCGGTGTCGGCGGCTACCTGATGGAGCGTGCTGATCGGCCCCGGGAGCGACATGGGCATTTGTGGCCAGTCGGCTTCGCAGTTCGGTGAGGTTGCGCGGTGCGACTCCAACACTCTTTCCGCCAGTTCGGTTAGCCGCATCCCGTCCGTGAATTCCACCAAGCCGTTCCGACCGCAGCCGTCGGCATCCCTACACTCCCATCGTAGTTGCATAGTGCCCTCCTTGGCGCAAAAAAGTTTATCATTTTTTGATGCTCATAGTCAAGCCGGACGATCAAGGTATTAAGTTGGCGGCGCAATTATTGCGGGCCGGAAAAAGCGTGGTTTACCCCACGGACACCTCGTATGGTTTGGCCGTGGACGCAACAAACCCAGTGGCAGTGAAAAAATTGTACCGCCTAAAAGGGCGGAATTTTAAAAAACCGGTTCACGTGATTGTTTCTTCATTAAGTATGGCCAAGAAACTGGTGGTGTTGGGCAGGCAAGCAGAAAAACTTTCCAAGAGATTTTTACCCGGCCCCCTTACCGTTGTTCTCCCCCTTAGAGTAAGGGGGAGAAAGAGAGGGTTAAAAGAGAGGTCTTTGCGACTTCTGTCTGCCGGTATCGGCACTTTGGGCATTCGTATGTCGGATAATAAGATTACGCTTGCTTTGGTCAAAAAACTTGGCCGGCCAATCACCACCACTTCCGCTAATATCTCAGGCTTACCGGCCAGCTATTCACCCGAGGAGGTCCTAAAACAGTTTCGAGGTAGAAAATATCAGCCGGATTTAATTTTGGATGCCGGCCGGTTGCCGCGCGTTAAGCCGTCAACGGTGGTTGCCATAACAGGCGGACGTGTTAGAATTCTAAGACAAGGGCCGGTAAGCAAGCAGAGGATCAAGGATGCTTTAAAGTTTTGAGAAACAGCGTGTGAATCTCTCATCCGAGTTTTACGAATATGAGCCAGTTCAAGTTTCAAATAAGATATCGAGACTTGGAGTGGTAGGGGTTTGTCATTCCCCGACTTGATCGGGGAATCTATACCCGTTTATTCGTAATCTGGATTCCCGCCTTCGCGGGAATGACAAAGCAGCAGACATGAACTATCAAACACTCAAAAACCAAGATCCCGAAATTTACGAGCTCATAAAAAAGGAAGAAAAAAGGCAGAAAGAGGGGCTGGAGATGATTCCCTCCGAGTCTTATGCTTCTTCCGCAGTTTTGGAAGCGATCGGCAGCATCTTCAATGATAAATATGCGGAAAATTATCCGGGCAAGCGTTATTACGGCGGTTGCGTGAATGTTGATGAGCTGGAGCGGCTGTGTCAGAAGCGCGCGAAAAAAGTTTTTGGCGCGGAGGATTATCACGTGAACGTTCAGCCGTATTCCGGTTCGCCAGCCAATTTGGCCGTTTATCTCGGCCTTCTTGAATTCGGCGATACAATTATGGCCATGCGGCTTGATCATGGCGGGCATTTGACTCACGGCTCACCCGTGAGCTTGTCAGGACGAGCCTTCCGATTTGTTCACTACGGCGTGGATCCGCAAACCGAACAGCTTGATTATGACGCGATCGCCAAAATGGCTAAGGAACATAAACCAAAAATCATTCTTTCCGGTTTTACAGCTTATCCTCGTTTGATTGATTTTCAAAAAATTCATGAGATCGCCAAAGAAGTTGATGCAATCTCTATGGCAGACACCTCTCATATTTCAGGACTTATAATTGGCGGCGTTCACCCTTCACCGTTTCCATTCACAGACGTGGTCACTACAACAACGCACAAAACTCTCCGAGGGCCCAGAGCCGCGATGATTTTCTGCAAGAAAGAATTAAGAGAACAAATTGATCGAGCGGTATTTCCGGGCATGCAGGGGGGCCCTCATGAGCACGCAATCGCAGGGATTGCCGTGGCACTGGAAGAGGCGATGGCCGCAGAGTTCAAAAATTGGGCCAAGCAAGTGGTATCAAATGCCAAAGCTTTGGCCGATTCACTCATAGAGAATGGATTGCGTCTCATTTCAGGAGGCACGGACAATCATTTGATGCTGATTGATTTGCGGCCCTTTGGGCCAGGGCGGGGGATTTTTATTGAAAAAGCCTTGGAAGCGGCAGGTATTAGCACGAACAAAAGTCCTATTCCCAACGATCCATCTCCGCCCTACTATTCTTCGGGTATTCGCCTGGGAACTCCATCCCTGACTCATCGCGGGATGAAGGAGAGTGATATGGCGCAAATTGGCAAATGGATTGCCATAATTGTTAAAGAGTTCGCAAAAACGGAATTGCCCGGGGATCCGAAAAAACGTGCCGCGTCCGTCAAAGATTTTGTGGGCAGACTAGAGAAGCACTCCCTTGTTCAAGAAGTGAAAAAAGAAGTCGTCGAATTCGCCAGTCAATTTACCATCCCCGGTATTGATTGATTATTGTAATTAGTGTAGGTACTATATTACTAGACAGTAACATAGTAATAGTTATATCGAACATATGACTAAGGTTTCTAGAAAACCGCTGTCTGCGGGGGAGCTCAAGGAGATTGAGAATCAGTTTTGGAATGCAATTTCCAAATTGAAATCTCCAAGCGAAATAAAACTTTTCTTTCTGGATCTTTTGACTCATACAGAAAGGAAAATGTTGTCGAAACGCTTACAGATAGCGCGAATGTTGTTGAGGGAAGAAAGTTATATGGCGATACGAAAGAGGCTCCACGTTACAGATATAACGATTGCAAAGATAAATAATTGGCTAAACAGTTTTGGTGACGGTTATCGATTAGCAGTCGAGAAGCTTGAAAAAGAGTAGCCGTTATGACTATATTACTAGACAGTAACATAGTGGAAAAATGTTGCTTGATATTGTGATTTTGCCGCCCAAGGGATTGCGGGAAAAAATCGGTCGCGCCGTAACACGGTCGGTTGCCGGGCGTCCGACTGTTTTTGTGGTTGACAACAAAAAGCTGATTCCGCATTTGAGTTTGTTTCATCTGCGGACTTCGCCCGCGCGAGTTTCGAAAGTAACCACCCAGGTTAGGATAATCAGTAAAAAACACCACACTTCCCGGGTACGTCTTTTAAAAGTAGAAATTGTGGGCAGGTTTTTAGGGATGACGCTTTCCAACAACCCCAAACTGAAAAAACTGAACAGAGAAGTGGTAGCAAAAACCCGCGCTTTAAGGACGGGAATGATGCCCTGGACCTCTGCAGGCCGACCGAAACTTTGGGAGCAGAAAAACCGGGAAAGGTACGGCACCCAGCATAACATTGGAAAGACCTTCCGCCCGCATTTTACGCTCGCAATTTTGAAAGATCACCAAGCAGCGGCGCAAGCTACGAACCAATTAAAAAATCTGAAGTTCAGTTTCTCTGCCGGAACAATAGCGGTTTGCGAGGTGAACTGGTGGCACCAGGTTACTCGGGTGATTAAAACTTTCAAGTTGAAAAAATGATTATCCAAGCGATCATCTTGGGAATCATTCAAGGGCTCACGGAATTTCTGCCCGTTTCCTCCTCGGCCCATCTTTATTTGATTCCTTATTTTTTTGATTGGGATTATCGCGGCTTAGGGTTTGACGTGGCATTGCACTGGGGCACGCTTGCGGCCGTACTCTTTGTTTTCAGGCAAGATTACTGGCGATACCTAAAGGCATTCTTTTTGCACCTTCCCACATCCGCCCGTTTTCAAAATCCCGATTCGCTTCTGGCTTGGTTTTTGATTGTGGGTTCGCTGCCGGCCGCCGTTTTCGGCGTGATCCTGCGCGAGCAGGCCGAAACTCTGTTTCGCCACCCCTTGATTACGGCCCTGACCCTTGCCGGTTTCGGTTTTATTTTGTGGCTGGCTGACCGCAAGGCCGTCCATGACCAGCCGTTAGAACAATTGTCCTGGATGAAAGTTTTGGGCATTGGACTTGCCCAGGCCATCGCGATTGTCCCGGGAGTTTCCCGCTCCGGCGCCACGATTACCGCCGGGCTTTTATGCAAGCTTTCCCGCCAAGCCGCGGCTCGATTTTCTTTTCTGCTTTCCGGGCCGATAATCTTTGGGGCGGGCCTGGTAACCTTGCCGGAAATCACCGGCCTGACCGCCCCGTTAGTTGCCGGTTTTTTAGCTGCTGCCGGGTCAGGGGCTTTTGCCATAAAATTTTTGCTGAAATATCTTATCAGCAAAGATTTTCGCATTTTTGTCTGGTACCGTTATGCTTTAGCCGTCGCAGTGCTTTTGACTTTGCTTTGAATTGTCTGGACTGACTTTTTTTAGTATAATGAAATACTTTGGGTAGTATTTGAGTAATCGAACTAAGCCCAAAGCGAGTTCATTACAAAGGAGGTTTTCGTGACTTCAAGTTTCCCGATGCCCACAATTAAGCAGTTCGCTGTGAGAGCCATCAACAGCAAGCTTGGGGCCGTGGTGGAGACCGCTCGTCCTAACTGCCGTTTGGGATATGTGGCCCAATCGGTTGGCGGAACGTGGGGTGTCGTGCCGGCAGTCCTGGTAGGGCTTTTCGCTCCGCCTCCGAAACTGGCAACCGAGCCGGCTCTGGGAGTGACGGGCGTCGCGGCGCAGACGTGGGGCTCGACGCAAGACTCGACGGCTACGGCGTATAACCGCTACGGTGACGTTAAGTGTCCGCAGTGTTACGCAACCCACATAGATGCTGTTGGTAGCGGACCGGTGGAAATCACATGTGGATGTGGGAACAGGTTCACCGCCCGGCCCTACAACGCATGAGCCAGCCATCAATGCGAACAGTGCAGGACTTAAGAGGACCCCGCGCTCACGTTTCAGCCCACACTGTTTAGTGCGGGTTTTTGTTTTCCGTTTTTGTGAACGCGCCGGTTTTGGGTTATAATGCAGACAAACAGGACTTTCTGACACAAAAATTAAACATGGAAGCTAAAGAATTAAACTTGAGCGGAGAAGGACCGAGATTGAGCAGGAATTTGGTTTCCGCTTTTGCCGTTTGGTTTTTCGGCATCGCCCCGAAAAAAATCGTGGAGATTTGGGGCAATTATCTGGCCGCGGTCATGCATTATTTTTCCGTGCCGCTTTTATTGCGGACACTTTTTGCGCATTGGCATCGCGACATAGAAGGATACGGAAGAGGATTTGATTTTAACCGCTACTTCCGGGTTTTTATGATGAACTCGGTTTCTCGCTTGGTGGGTTTGGGCGTGCGGTCGGTGACGATCGCGGTGGGTTTGGGCGCGGAGGCGGTCGTCTTTTTCTCGGGACTTGTTTTTTTATCTTTTTGGCTGCTTGCTCCGGTTGCGATCCCCGCGCTTTTTGTTTGGGGTTTGGGGCTAATTATTTAGCATGGTTTTTGATCTAAAAAACGCCACTGTTCACCGGGCGATTTTGCTTAACAAGGTTTTGCCGGTCAACGCCGTTCATAAAATTTCCTGGTTGAGTTTTGCGTTGATTGTGATTGCGGCGGCGTTGTGGTTTTTTGAGCCGCGCTTTTTGGGCGCGGAAAGAACCTTGGGTTTGTTAATGGTCGCGGCCAGCACAACTTTTGTCTTTTGGGTCTATACTTTATTTTTTGAAACTTATCTTGAGAGCATTCATTCTTTCGAGGGCAACTCGCAGAATATAGCAGAGTATCTGGACTATTCAGCTCTGAACGCGGTCGAAGAGTTTTTAGCCGGCCCGCACACTGACCTGTCGGGATTGCTGTTGCCAATTTTGGAACTGCCGGGATCGAGCTTTATCTTGTTTCGGCTCGGAGTTTCTCCCAAAGTTTTCAAAGAAGGATTAATCAGCTATCTGCATAGCGTTTCGCAGGGGCGAGTGGAGAGGGAACTCGGGCTTTTTTTGGAGGACACACTGGCCGACAAGCAAGCGACGGGACGAGCGCCCTTGATCAATTGGCGGGATCTTTTGGTTATGCTTGCTTCCCATTCGGATTTTTTGCGAAAGTTTATTTTCGAGTTAAAGCTGGAAAAAAAAGACCTGCGCGTTCTTGCCGACTGGCAGCAGGAGGCGGAAGGGCAGCAGCAATTGCGGCGAAGGTTCTGGGACAAAGCCAATCTTATGCGCACGCGGGGTATTGGCAAAGATTGGGCTGCGGGCTTTACCATCAACTTGGAAAAATACGCTTCCGACCTAACCGGCGCTTTGGGGAAAATTTCCGGTGTGCACCTTTTCGGACGACAGGAAGAAACCGAAGCGATCGAGCGGGTTTTGGCCCGCGCCGGGGAAAATAACGCGGTGTTGGTGGGCGAGGAGGGGGTGGGTAAAAGAACCGTGGCTTACGCTTTAGCCAGACGCATTGCCTTGGGGGAGACCTTGTCGTCTTTGGCGCACAAGCGGGTCTTGGAATTGGATTTGGGCGCGGTGCTGGCCGGCGCCCAGTCGGGGCACGAGGTGGAGGCGCGCTTGAAAATGCTGTTAAATGATGCGGTCCGGGCCGGCAACGTGATTTTATTGGTCACCGACGTCCACGCCTTGTTTGATTCTTCCGGCGCTGCCGGCACGATTAACGCATCAGAAATGTTTCTGCCTTATTTATCTTCTTCCGCCTTTCAGTTAATCGGCACGACCTCGCACCGGGGCTATCACGAAACGATCGAAAAAAATCCTTCGCTCTTGCGGGTGTTTGAAAAAGTCGAAGTCCATGAGCCGAACAAGGAGGGCGTGTTTGCGATCATGCACGACGTCGTGCCGCAAATCGAGCGGCACAATCAGGTTCTGATTTCCTATCAGGCGATTTCCGCCGCGATTGAACTGACGGATCGGTACATAAAAAATGTTCCGTTTCCCGAAAAGACCATAGACGTGCTGCAAGAGGCCGCGGTGTATGCTAAAACCAAGGGACGAAGTTCAATAGTGACCGCCGAGCACGTGGAAGAAGTCGTGCACCGCAAGACTTCGGTGCCGGTTGGGAAAATCGCTTTGGCCGAAAGCGAGGTGCTGCTTGATTTGGAAAAAATCCTGCACCGCCGGATCATTGGTCAGGAAGAAGCCATCTCGGCAATCGCGGATGCCATGCGGCGCGCCCGTTCCGGGATTGCCTCGGAGAAAAAACCGATCGGCGCGTTTCTTTTCCTGGGACCGACCGGCGTTGGCAAAACCGAAACCGCCAAGGCCCTGGCCGCGGTTTATTTTGGCTCGGAAGCGCGCATGCTGCGGTTTGACATGTCGGAATACCAGCAGCCCGATTCGGTTAATCGCTTAATCGGAACGGGTGAGCAATCCGGCTTGCTGACCACCGCCGTTTTGGAAGCGCCTTTTTCCTTGTTGCTTTTTGACGAAGTGGAGAAAGCCCATCCGAACATTCTGAATCTTTTTTTGCAAGTTTTTGACGACGGCCGGCTGACCGACGCGCTTGGCCGAACGGTGGATTTTACCAACACCATCATCATCGCCACGTCCAATGCCGGAGCCGAGATGATTCGCGAATCAATCAAAGCGTTCCGGGAAGCCAACCTTAAAGAACGCCTGTTGGACTTTTTGCAAAAGCAGGGAATTTTCCGGCCGGAATTTTTAAACCGCTTTGACGCCACAATCATTTACCGCCCTTTGTCCGAAGAGCAAACCGAGCAGGTGGTGGAGCTGCTGCTTGCGGATCTCAATCGCCGTCTTCATCCCAAGGACGTTACGCTGCGAGTTACGCCGGAGTTGGTTAAGAAAATCGCGCAAATCGGCTTTGACCCCCAGTTCGGGGCGCGGCCGTTGCGGCGGGTGATCCAAGACCGGATTGAAACTTTGATCGCCAAAAAATTGTTGTCCGGAGAAATCCAGCGCGGGCAGACCGTTGAGCTGCGAGCCGAGGAGATTTAATTGGGATTGAAGTTTCTCATGACTTGGCTATAATTTGGAGTGGTAAAAAGGAATTGATGATGCCCGGGTGCTGGAACCCCGGTAGTACATCTCGATTTCACTCGATGACTACGAGGCAAGCCGGCAGATTTTACCTCGCATAGTTGGCGCCGCCGTGGCGGAACTGGCAGACGCGCTGGACTCAAAATCCAGTGGTAGCAATACCGTGTCGGTTCGACTCCGACCGGCGGCACCACTTGTGCGGGGCGCACAGGACTCACCCTAAACCATGTGAGGTTCAGGGCACCCCGCACCCTACATGGTGCTGGGGTAAAGTCCTGCGATTGTGCGGGATCAAAAACTGCCAAAGAACCCGGAGAAAATGCCTGTGATAAGCTTGCCGAATTCATCGGCTCGCTTGCCCGCCAAAAGTTTGCTGAAGGCGGGAACCATATTTTAATTT
>JACQJK010000022.1 GCA_016205055.1 Candidatus Doudnabacteria bacterium | reverse complement strand
GCCTAGAAGTGAGGGATTAAGGCTTAAAACTTACTCACTTCTATGGTTACATTTCTAATGTCCTAACGATACGCCCCATGGTTACATTTTAGATGACTAAATTCGCGAATAAAGAACTAAAAACTGCGTTATGGTATAATACCAAGCGCAGTTTTTAGTTTTCAAAAGTTTATGCGGTTTGACGTCATAACAATTTTTCCTGAAATTTTTCAAGGATTCACCCAGGCGGCGCTGATTGCCCGGGCGGTAAAGAAAAAAATAATCTCTGTGCGGCTCCACAACCTGCGCCGGTGGACGAAAGATGCGCATCGCACCGTTGACGACCGACCCTATGGCGGCGGGCCGGGAATGGTGTTGCTGGTAAAACCGATAAGTGCGGCGGTAAGGTCGCTGGCGCGCTCCAAGAAATCGCGGGTGATATTGTTCTCGGCTAAAGGCAGGAAGTTTAACCAGCAAAGCGCAAAACGGCTGGCAAAATTCGATCAGCTGATTATGATTTGCGGCCGTTACGAAGGCGTGGACGAACGGGTGGCCCGGTATATTGCGCAAGAAGAGTTGTCGATCGGCGATTACGTTTTGTTTGGAGGCGAGGTTCCGGCCATGGTCGTCATCGAAGCCGTCACGCGGCTGTTGCCCGGGGCGATCGGGAAACAAAGTTCTTTGGCCGAAGAGTCGTTCGATTTCAGTTCAAAGGTAGAGCAAAAAGAACTTGCCGGTCTCGTTGAGTATCCGCACTATACTCGGCCCGAATCGTTTTTAATCGGCGGTAAACCGCGCCGCGTGCCAAAAGTACTGTTGTCAGGAAATCACACCGAGATCGCCAAGTGGCGGGCACAACAGGCCCGTTTGGCTACCAAGAAGCGGGGGTAGTATTTTTTATGTCTCTTGATTACCAGGAAGTAATTGTGTTTGTTCTGCATTACGGCTACTGGTTTGCTATTCCGCTGATGATCGTTGAAGGACCGGTCACCACTATTGTTATGGGTTTTTTGTCGTCCTTTGGTTACTTCCATCCGTTCGGAGTTTTTTTGGCCGGATTATTTGCCGATCTTGTTTCTGATTCGGTTTATTATTTAGCCGGTTATTTCTCCGGTGATAGATTGCTGAAAAAGTTTGGGCGTTTTTTTCATCTGTCAGAGAAGACTCTTCCGGGGATCAAGTCCTTTTATGCGCTTCACGGAGGCAAGTCGATTTTTTTGGCGAAAATTCTTCCCGGATTAGTGCCGCCAGTAATCACTGTGGCGGGGATAACGAAAACGAGCTTTCAGAAATTTTTACTTTTTGCGACTTTGGGCGGAGTGGTGTGGAGCGCGGGTTTGGTTGTTTTTGGCTACTACTTTGGCAGTCAGTTCGAGGGAAATTTTTCCAATTTAAAGTCTGCCTTGGGGCAAAGCGGGTTGGTGATGTTTTCCGTGTTTGCGACTTTTGTGGTATATCGGGTTTACCTGCACAAAATCGTGGAGCGGAAACTCAAGCTGTTTTTAGATAACAACGCTAAGCAAGATTCGTGAGGATTTATGGAAGCGAAAGTCATTCGTTTTACCGTTCAAAAAAACGCCCGGCTAGATATAGCCCTGGCGCACAAAGTCAAAGCGCAGCTGTCCCGCGCAGAAGTGCAAAGAGCGATTGCCGGGGGTCAAGTGCGGGTGAATAAGCAGGTAGTCCGGAAAAAAAGTTTTGTGGTTCCGGCCGGGGCGGAAGTGACTTTGCATTATCAACCGCCGCGCTTTGCAATCCGGCACGATGTTCCGGTTAAAGTGATGCACGAAGACGAAAATTTTTTAGTAGTCGATAAACCAGCCGGGGTCGTAGTGCATACTAATCCCCGCCAAGATAAAACCAGCATTGCGGCAGTAGTGGCAGGTCTGCAACCCGCGGTTTTGCAGGTCGGCGATTCGTTCCGTCCGGGCATTGTTCATCGTCTTGACGCAGACACTTCCGGTTTGCTGCTTATTGCCAAAAACAAAAAAAGTTACGAGTATTTTAAGCAATTGTTTAAAAACCGTCAGATCGAAAAGTGGTATACGGCCTTAGTCCACCGACGTTTAACTAGCGCCCACGGAGTTTTTTCCGAACCGATCGGCCGTAAACCTGGACAAAAGAAGTTTTCGGTCGGCTTAGGTCGTGCCGCGAAAACCGAGTACTGGGTGGAAGCATATTACAAGTTCGCAGCTTACCCGGCACTCGATCTGGATCACCCTGGGTCGTCTAAGCGCGGACGGGCGGAGCGAAGCGAAGTCCCGTACCGTCCGCCTTGGCGGACTGGTGCGGGAGTTGACCCCGCACCAGACGAGGATAGACGAGTGGTTTCGTCTGGGGGACAAAGTCCCGGCACTATTGATATTCAGACAGGAACAATTATTCCCGACAATTTTTACTCGTCTAAACGCCCAGGCAATCCTCGTCGTGGTGACGGGGTTGACACCTTTACTTTAGCCAAGATACAATTACACACGGGCCGCACTCATCAGGTTCGCGTGCATTTCGCCCATGCCGGCTTTCCGCTAGCCGGTGATCGGTTGTACGGCGGAGAGTATCGGCGAGCTGATCGGGATTTGTTCCCCAGACAGTTTTTGCACGCAACCCGGCTTAAGTTTTTGGATTTAGCGGGCCGGCAACGAGAGTTTGTCAGCCCCCTTGCAAAAGAATTGCAAGATATTTTAAACAAAGGAACGACGGTATTTTAGTAGGACTTTCGCGTTTGAGCCAAGTTCGCCCTTCGGCAAGCTCAGGGCGACCTCGAGCGTAGCCGAGACGGTCGAGGCAAAATCGAGGATTTGGCCGAAAGCGTAGCGTTCTACGCCGAGGTCAAACCGCAGATTTTTCCGCCAGAGGCGGACCCGCCTATGGCGGAAACGAGAAAAGAAATTGGCCAAAGCCGCTTGCCGGCCGGGCTCCGCCCGGCTAAAAGCGGCAAGCGCGTAAGTCCTACATAGCATAAAATTATGACCCAGGTGGTCGCCAGACAAAGTTATTTAAACGATAGTTTGCCGGATTTTTCTTCCGGTGACACGGTGCGCGTTTATCAGCGCATCAAAGAAGGCGATAAAGAAAGAATACAGATTTTCGAAGGTTTGGTGCTGGGGCGGCACGGGGGCAGGGGCATTAACGCCACGTTCACCGTCAGGAAGACTTCTTCCGGGATTGGCGTGGAGCGAATTTATCCCCTGCACTCGCCCAACATTACGAAGCTGGAAGTTGTTAAGCCAGGCCGCGTGCGCAAAGCCCAACTGACTTATGTGAGAAATCGCTCGGATGGCGCACCGCGGTTTCGGAAAAGCAGGCGATAAGCGCTTATCTTTTTCATATCGTAATCCCGACGTTCCGGCCGGGTTTTTTTGCGAGCAGAAGATTATGCTATACTTCAGATAAATTCCTGGTATGCATTCTTTCATTGTCGGCTTACATATTTGTACTAGTTGGCTTCCAGTTCTTTAGCGGAGGTCGAAACAAATCCAACGATGTACGATTTGATTTTCGAGATTATAGCAGGCGTTTTGGTTTTCGGCGGCGTGGCCGGTTCATTGCTCCCTATACTGCCCGGACCGCCTTTGGGGCTTTTGGGTTTGTTTCTGCATGCTTACGTGACCGGCTTTGAGGCAATCAGTCCGAGGGTGTTAATAGTTTTTCTGCTTTTGACCGTTATGACTCATGTGTTAGATTTTCTGGCTCCGATGATGGGCGCAAAAGGCGCGCGGGCCAGCCGCGCGGGTTTTTGGGGAGCGCTCATCGGGACAATCATAGGGATGTTTGTCGCCGGCCCGCTCGGCATGATCATAGGTGCTCTCTTGGGAGGTTTTTTGGGAGAATATTTGGTCGTGCCGGACGCTGTCCGAGCGCTGAAAACCGCATGGGGGGTATTTTGGGGATTTTTAGTCAGCACCACGATTCGATTTTCAGTGGCAGTTGCCACGGCCGTTTACTATTTGTGGGTGATCTGGCGATGAAGGGGAATGTTACGAATTGTTCGGTGGCTCGTATGTTTATGGCATAGAAACTTGTAAGATTCTAGAATGTTGTTGACAGTGTTTAACGGTCAGTTGTCATTCCGAGCGGAACGAACGAGCATCCAGCGAGTGAGCGCAGCCGAGGAATCCCTTAAACTTGCCGGCATTGGCAACAGACCAGGGAGTCCTTCGTTCGTCCCGACTGTATAGGGACTCGGTCGGAACGACAGAGTGAGAACAACGCGGGTAATTCCTACAAGAAATTATATGAACATTATTAATTGATAACTTACTGCTTATGAAATTGCCTTTTAATTTCAACGTAAAAGTTATCGCCGGGGTTTTAATCGGCGCATCGGTTGTGCTGGGCCTGGCCGCGGGAGTGTTTTTGGAGTCGGGAGTCGCAAGGTTTCCTGATTCAGTGCCGTTTTTTGGGCAACTGCCAATTTTGGGAGATATCATCAAGCCCGATACTTCCAAACCAGGCGCTGGGAGGTCAGGAGATAAGAAAGGCGCCGACAAAATAGTCAAATTTTCCTCCAAAGAAGAATTCCTGGATTATTTAAAGGAGGCGCAGAGTGTTGGTTTTTCCTTGGGAGGATTGGCGCAGCGTTCAATTGGGCTGGCTGTTCCGTCGGCAATAGAGGATTCGTTTGCCGGCCGCCCGGTTGCTCTTGAACAATCGGCAGGCAGCCGCGGCGGGATTAACCGAGTTTCGCAAACCAACGTTCAGGTTTTAGGAATTGACGAGCCGGATCTGGTAAAAACCGACGGAAAAAAAATATTTTTAGCCACCCAAGGGTATGGTTATTATCCCTTGGTCGAGTCGCGCGGTCCGATTTTTGTTCAACCCGAGCTGGAAAGCATTGTTCCTTCGCCACTGCCCGAATATCGCGACACCCGAGCGGTACAGGTATTAGCGGCGTTTCCTCCGGAAGAACTGGAGAAAATCGGCAAGATTGACCGGACGGGAAACCTGTTGTTACACGGTAAAATTTTAGTGGTGTTTTCCGACGATGGCAGAGGAGCATACGGTTACGACGTTTCGAATCCCGGCAACCCAAAGGAACAGTGGAAGATGGAGATGAAAGATAACACTTATTTGGTAACCGCGCGACTATTCAAAGACAGAATTTATTTAGTCACAAGCACCCGCGTTAATTATTCCGATCCTTGCCCGATTGTGCCTTTTGCAGTCAAAGGCGCGTCGATCACCATTCCCTGTATTGACGTTTATCACCCGCGCGCCATTGTTCCGACCGACAGCACCTACACGGCTTCGTCACTTGACCCCCAAACCGGCGAGGTAAAAGATAAAGTTTCTTTCGTGGGAGCGGCTGGCGCGACCGTCGTGTATATGTCGCAAAACTCCCTTTATATCACTTATCCCAGCCCGGTTGACTTGTTTATTTTCTTGGTTGATTTTTTCCGCAGCAAAGCCGGCGATCTTTTGCCAGCGGAACTGGTTTTGCGCCTGGAAAAAATCGCCGGTTATGATTTATCCAGTCAGTCGAAGTTCAGCGAGTTTCAGGTATTAATCGAAAAACATTTTTCCTCACTCGACCCCGACGAGCGCAACCGAGTGGAAAATGAGATTACCAACCGGCTGGCGGACTATGCCAAACAGCGCTTGCGGGAGCTGGACCGAACCGGAATTGTGAAAGTTTCGCTCGCAGGACTAAAAATCGCCGCCAGCGGCAGTGTCCCCGGGACCTTATTGAATCAGTTCGCTCTGGACGAGTACCAGGGGAACTTGCGGGCGGCGGTGACGCTTGGGGAAGGCGGCGGATTTTGGGGTTGGGGGTTGGGATCGGAAAGCGCCAACGATGTTTATGTTCTTAATGAGCAACTGGATGAGATCGGACGGATTACGGATTTGGGTGTGGGCGAGCGGATCTATTCGGTGCGATTTTTGGAAGACCGCGGGTTCGTGGTGACGTTTCGCCAGATCGATCCCTTTTACGTTTTGGATTTATCAAACCCCAGATCGCCGCAGAAAAAAGGCGAACTTAAAATTCCCGGTTTCTCCTCGTACCTTGACCCAATCGCCCCGCATCGGATTTTGGGAATAGGCCAAGAGGGAGCGCAAGTTAAAATTTCGCTGTTCGACGTAACCGACGCCAACAATCCGCGCGAACTTGATAAATATCTGTTAAACGAGTATTGGTCGGACGTCGCCAATACGCATCATGCGTTTTTGGCCGATCGCGACCATAAAATTTTCTTTATGCCGGCCGGCCAATCCGGATACATTTTCTCCTACCAAAATGACCAGCTTGAATTGAAGCGGAGCGTGAGCAACGTCGCCGCCAAGCGCGCGCTTTACATCAACAATTTCCTCTACGTCATCGGCGAGCAAAAGGTTGTGGTTTTGGACGAAGACGACTGGAAAGAGGTTGCGGAACTGCAGTTGCAGTGATGAAAGTAAAATCGTGAAGCAAAAAAACCTCCCGACGGGAGGTTTTTTGGCTAGAGAAGCTTTAGCACCTGCCGCCAACTTTCTATATACTCCGTCCGGCGGTTTTGGTGGGAAGCGCTTGACAATTATATTAAAAATGTATATTCTTAATATATAAG
>JACQJK010000021.1 GCA_016205055.1 Candidatus Doudnabacteria bacterium | reverse complement strand
TCACTATCTTGACTGCGGCACTTCAGGAGGCGTGTGGGGCGAGAGAAATGGATTTTCCATCATGGTCGGCGGAGAGGCCAAAATTTTCAAGAAAGTCGAGCCGGTTTTTCGCGCCTTAGCTGCCCCCTCCCCTAACCCCTCCCACCCGCCTGCCGGACGGGCAGGCAAGGGGAGGGGAAAACAAAAAGGAAAATTCCCTCCCCCTGGTGGGGAGGGGAAGGGAGGGGGGTACTCATACGGTTTAGTTGGAAAATCCGGCGCCGGGCATTTTGTGAAAATGGTCCACAACGGCATTGAGTACGGCATGATGGAGGCCATTGCCGAGGGGTTCGCCGTGCTTGATAAATCTGGTTTTAAGCTCAATCTCGCTCAAGTGGCGAAAATCTGGCGGCAAGGTTCAGTAGTCAGCTCGTGGCTTGTGGAGCTCGCCCAAGATATTTTTGAAAAAGAGGATTTTGCACGCGTCGTTGGTTTCGTCAAACACACCGGCGAAGGGGAGTGGACGGTGAAGGTGGCCAAGCGGCTGGCCGTTGACGTTAGGGTCATTGCCGACGCTTTAGCCGTGCGGAAAGAGTCAGGGGAAAAAGCCGCGCAAAAACTCCTACGAAATAAAATTTTGGCCTTACTGCGGAACAGATTCGGCGGCCATGAAGTTTTGAAACTAAAAAAGGGAAAATAGCGATAGACAGCCGTTCATCAAAACAAATCCTTTTCCATAATGCCGTTCTCGTATGCACACATCTTTCCTGACAGCCCTGGTAATTGCGTTGGTTGAGTTAATCCTGGCTGTTTTTAAGTTAGGCGTTGATGGTTTATACTTCGCGATTTTGTTGGCAATGATTTTGGTTTTGATCCGGTTTGGAGATGCGCTCGGCGGCTATGCTAATCCCTTCTCGTTCTTCACCCACGTCCCCATCAACAAACCCACTTCGGGAATCTTTATTCGCGCATTCGGGTGGTTGGCGCTGTTGGGACTGCTGGGAGTAATCATCTTGGGGAATTAAGACCGATGACGAAAAACACTTTTTTAACCTCCTCCGAAGAACAAGAGCTCGCTTCGGTAATCGCGGGTGTAGCCGACAAGGAACAAGTGAAGAAGTTGACCAACAAGCTTTTAACTTTTGCCGTCCTGCACGGTGCTTCGGATATTCACCTGGAGTGCACGCGTAGCACGAGCATCGTTCGTTTTCGAGTGGACGGCGTTCTTTATGATGTCATGGACTTATCCCACGATCTGCACGATTCCACGGTCGCGCGGATTAAGGTGTTGGCCGATCTGAAAACCGACGAACGGCGGGTTCCGCAAGACGGGCGTTTTTCCGGCGAGCTGGAAGGGGTGATTGTGGACTTCCGGGTTTCGGTAATGCCTTTGATTTTTGGGGAAAAAGCAGCCATTCGGCTCTTGCGGCAGGAAAGAAAAGAACAGTCCCTGCTAGAATTAGGTTTCTCACCTTCCGGCAAAAGTCAAGTAGAAGCAAGTTTAAAAAAGCCCAATGGCATGATCTTGGTTTGCGGTCCGACGGGGAGCGGGAAAACCACGACTTTGTACACCTTAATGCGGCAATTGTTGGCCGAGCGGGGGAACGCGGCTAATTTGTTTACTATTGAAGATCCGGTGGAGTATTCGGTGGAACGAACCAACCAAATTCAAGCCAACCCGGGCGTGGGCCTGACTTTCAGCACGGCCTTGCGCGGGTTGTTGAGGCAAGACGCCGACATTATCATGGTCGGGGAAATTCGGGATAAAGAGTCCGCGCTGGCAGCCACCCAGGCGTCCTTAACCGGGCGATTACTGCTTTCGTCTTTACACACCCGCAACGCCGTCGGCGCATTGATTCGTCTGTTGGACATTGGTATTGAACCGTATCTGGTTGCCTCGGCCGTAAGTTTAATCATCGCCCAGCGTTTAGTACGGTTGGTTTGCAAAGAGTGCAAGGGGGCCCATCAGGTGGACGAAGCGACATTTGCCGAGTTAGATCGCAAGCACCACTTAACTAAGGCCCTGGCCCAGTATGCGACAGAGCTGGGCGCGGGCGGGGAAAAAGTAAATCCACTAGTTTATTATCGCGGCAAAGGGTGTTCAGCGTGTCATTTTACCGGGTACCAAGGAAGAACCGGAATTTTTGAAGTCTTGGAGATGACTGAAGCCATGCGCAGCTTGGTTCAGCAACGAAGCAGTTTTTCCCAGCTGACCGAACAAGCGCACAAAGAAGGCATGGCGACTTTGATGCAGCACGGTTTTGTGAAAGCCCTTGCCGGTTTGACCACGCCCGAGGAAGTGTTGCGGGTGTCGCTGGATTAGGAGTTTTAGTGTTTTACTTCCAGAGCACAACTCGTGACGGCGCACCGTCCCCGTTTTTTATTTTGAGCGGCAGGGCGGCCATGTTGTATTTGCCGGCCGGTACCCGCGATAAGTCCAAACCCTCCACAATCACTATTCCTGCGAGCAGCAAAGTTTTATGCACGGGATGTCCCGGGGCGCTTTTGGGTTCAATGCCAAAATAGTCAATGCCCACTAGGTCAATTTTTTTTGACGCTAAAAATTTAGCGGCCGGGAAGCTTAAAGAAACATAGTCGGAATGAAAAGACCTCGATTTTAGCAGTTTTTGATTGCGGGTTTTGAAAAGCAGCTTGTCTGCCTTTTGAGGACGGATTTTTTTTATTTCCTCAAGCGTGATTAAAGGGAACGACGCGGATTTTACCACGCGGGCGGGGCCGATGAGTTTGTCTAAAGCAATTTTGTCTACGCCACCTCGGTTGAAAAGAAAATGCCTGGGCGCGTCAATGTGTGTGCCGGCGTGGGATGACATAGTGAGTTTGGAGGTTATGGCGGTGCCCTTTTTTTCTTTGCGCGAAAACTGCACATCGCCAGGCCAAGGAATCGTTCTTTCAGAAAGCGGATAAGTGGCATCGAAAAACTTCATAGATGGTTTTGTTATCTATGCCTGAATATTATCACACTTGTTGGAAGAGCGAAAATTTGATAAACTGTCTCTAGCTTAATTTAGATTTTTGTCGTTTTTGTATATGTGGTATGTTTATGTTTTGT
>JACQJK010000091.1 GCA_016205055.1 Candidatus Doudnabacteria bacterium | reverse complement strand
TTACCAACCTGGAACAGTTTTATTATAACATTTTTGACGATCGGTTTGACATTCGTTAAAATTAACTCAAGCGACAATTTCTCCCCTACCCACAATCACCTGTTTCGGGAGGAAGTACCAAAACCCACATGAAATCCTCACCATGAAAAGATCACGGGTGCGGCTTGGCCCTCATCTTTTGGCCCAAACCCAACTAAATCCCCGCTCTGACCGCAAAAAAAACCTCAAACCTGTCTGGGTCGGGATTTTGATCCTCGCCGGAATCCTGCTAATTAACCGCCTAACCGATTCTCCCCAAGCAAAGCCAAACTTTCCGCAAAGCGAAACCGTGCTGGGTGCCGAGGAGGTCCAGGCCCCGCCTACTGACTACTACCTTTACGAAGTGAGAACCGACGACTCGATTTTTTCCATCAGTCAAAAATTCCAAGTTAAATGGGAAGAGGTGGTCAAACTCAACGGCCTAGCCGAACCACATCAGCTGGCGCCGGGAACGCAACTGAAAATCCCGATATCCGCTCAAACCCAACAGCAACAATTTTACGATAATCTCAAGAAAAAAATCTATGTCGTGGAACCGGGCGACAGCTTTGTGGGCATTGCCCAAAAATTGAACATTCCGGTCACCGACCTGCTGCGAGCCAACAAAGACCTGGACTCGCCGGACCACATTAAACCCGGCCAGATTCTGCGTTTGCCTTAAAATTGACCTCGGAAGGGAAAAACCTCCTTCAGAGACGGACCCGCCTTTGGCGGGCGATTTTTCCCTTCTCCGCCGGAGGCGGATCTGCCTCTGGCATGACGATCGCCCCTCGACTTCGCTCGGGGTCTTTCCCCCCCCACGGCGGGGGAAAGACAAAAAAGCCCTAAGCCGACTCGGCAAGGGCATAAGCGCGGGCAAGGGCCACCAAGTATCCGGGCGCCTTTTGGCGAGGGAGAGCCGCCAGGTTACGGTCGAGCATAAACCTTTCAGAAGATCGACCTTGGGCCGACCGCGACGCGGGATAGAGAGCAAAACTGACCTTGGGGGGTTCGTCAAAGACGAACGTCCTGACTTCTTTGCAAGCCAGGTTTAAGGCCTCTTGGACCAGTTCGTCAAGACCCGGGACAAGGCCGCAATAGCGGGGAGCGGGGGTGAAAACCAAAAACAAGAAATAACGGGTGGGCACCCCTCCGTAAGTCTGGACTTTGGGTTCGAAGGTTTCCGCCAAAATCCACAGGTTGGTGAGGAACCGATGAAAAATGGTCTGGATGTCAGTGCGCAGGGCTGCAACTGATATCAGGTTTTCGCTCGCACTCGGGCGAGTCGCCGCAACCTCCGTGCCAGAATGCAGCGGCCGGATGCGAACGACATTTCGATGACGATGAGACACCTTAACACCAAGCTTCAGAAACTCGCTCGCCAACCGCCGTGGAATCTTCTGCATGATGACAAAAACTTCTGGCCGGGTGGGCATGGGTCCTCCTCTTATTACTATGAAAGCTGGAATAGCACTAAACCTTTCCAGACAACCTATGAAGGTTAGCATAAAAAACTCAACTTGTGAAGGGGGGGTCGCCTCTAAAACAAAAAGCCCGGGGTAAATCGGGCTTAAAGATAGACGTCTCGAAACAAACTCGGCCTGCTGGCGCCGGCGGGGTGAAAAGCGAACTGCCGGTTGTCCAGAATCCGCAACCGGGTGACCGGCCCGGCGTCCGACGGCTCACCTTCGGCCTTGGCCACCAGGAGAAACGCGGCGGAGGCAGGGTTGGAAAACCCCTGCACCTCGCTGTAAACTCGGTCCAGAGTCCGGTTGACGATCTCTTCCTGCTGACCGGTCAGGGACAAACCGTTTCCGGAACCGAACGCTAACTGCAGAAAAAAGAGTTCTTTCTGCTTCCCCGTCTGTGGTTTGACGCGACGGACGAGCTGAACGCCCTCCATCGCCATCGTCAGGTTGTGCAGGATGTCGCTTGGCAGGGTAACCAAGGACAACCGGCCTGTGGAATTGAGCAGAAGCTGACCCTGCTGGCAGGAGCAGGGTTGTTCGTGGTGATCGACAAGAGGAATGCCCGCTTCGGAAGCGCGACCTGCTGTGCTCTGGCTGATCCGAAAGCGGACCCCAAAAAACATGGTGGACTGCCGTACTGGTGCTTTCAACGTTCGCTCCTTGTAGTTTGAACTCGGCGTCGGGAAGCGGCGCCGGCGATTGCGGTCTTACACCTTTCCCAAAACCGCACTCGTCGAACCGCTGGCCTTTTCTCAAATTTTAAAAGTAATTGTATCACCAAACTACATTTCTTTCAAGTGTCCTGGGTCTTGGAAAACAAAACAAATTCAGGAAAATAGGTGCCAAGTCAGACTTGGCTCGGCTTCGCCAAAATCTAAGCGAATTTGACTCGCTGGAGCGGGTAGGAGAATCCATGCTTCGCGCAGCCGCTTGCTGCTGCTACGCAGGACACGGTCGAACCCAGATCGCTAGCTTTGCTTGTCCTCCTAAGCCGTCAAAGCGGGATACGGGAATCGAACCCGTGCCACCAGCTTGGAAGGCTAGCGTACTACCACTATACGAATCCCGCACTTACGGCATAGGAGGAGAAAACTGGAATAATAACCGTTATATTTATCCTCCGAAGCCCTAGCAAAGGAGGACGATACCCGCACCCAATTCCCCTCCCTCGATGGGAAGGGCTAGGGGAGGGTGAATATTTGAACTAACTCACCCCCACCTAATAACCTCCCCCCATCAACTCCGACGTGACTAGCGAGTCAAGGGGGAGGAATAATCTTGAAGTTCACGGCTCCCACAAATACTTCCTCAAGTCCACAAAATAGTTGCCGTCTATGTATTTTACCCGAATTCCCTCTTTTTTCAACAATCTCACTTGATCAAAGCCCGTATGTTCCAAGCAGGTCGTGGATACCCGACCCTCGCGGTTGACGACGCGATGCCAGGGCACATACCGTAATTTTTCTGTCGGAAGCCGGTGCAATGCCCAGCCCACGGCGCGAGCGGACCGCGGCGATCCGGCGAGCGCGGCGATCTGCCCGTAAGTGGAGACGCGTCCCAAAGGGACTCTTTTGACGTAATCGGAAACCAGATCAAAAAAATTCATCTCACCAAACTTCCCGTGACATAAGCTTCCACAAATCCGGCTATGACCACCAAAACCGCCACAACCGGGACGATCACTACCGCGCCAGCTAAGTTGTGTTTAAAAACCCCTCGCCGGTGGCCGGAAGCCGAAGGCAGCAGCCAGCCGATTCCCAAACGCAAGCCAAAACTTGCCGACAAAATCAAAGCAGGCAGTTCAAAAATGCCGTGCGGAAGAATCGCCAGCAAAAATAAGGAAAATGAACCGCTTGCGCCAGACACGTCAGCCGGCAAAAAAAATGCCCCGCCCAAAAAACCTAAAGTGAAAAAATTTAAGCCAATCGAAACTGCCGGCACTATGCCTACCATGACGCCTAAGAAAAGATCAAGTAGAGAAGCTTTCAAATTCTGGCGCACCAAGCCCCGGGCCAGTTCGAAATTCGTCTGATCTTCAACGTCCCCTAAAATCTCCCGAAAAAATTTGTCCAAAAGATCCAAAAAACCAGGAATAAGGTGGGGAAATAACAGCACGGTTGTTGCTCCGATCACTATGGCCGCGCCGCTTAAAATCAAAACCGCCGCGATCCACGACCGGCCTTCGGAAAGCAACCGAATATAAATTGCAATGACCCGGCTTAGTATAACGACCTCCCAAACAGCTGACTTATTCCAAACACCTTTCCGGCCCGCAAACGCACCAGGAGCAACAAAGCCAAGATGTAAACGATATGCTCGTCAACTAACAACGCATGGCTTCCGACGAACGGAAAATCTAAACCGGGTAAATAATAAAGCGCCATCAAGGCAACACCCGCAATGGCCGCGAAGCCCACAAAAATTCCCAAAATCAAAGCGCCGCCGATGGCTACTTGGCCCCACTTGTTCAAAAAATCCACCCAGTAAAGATTCGCGGGCGAAGCAAACCACTGGTAAAAGTCGGGAAAGGTCTGCGCGCTTTCCAAAAAACCCTTGGCCGACCATTTTTTATCTAAAACCTTGATCACGCCGGAATAGAAAAACACCCAGCCCATGCTGACCCGCAGTAAAAGGATTAGAAATTTTGGTCTGCCTTGCATAACTTTTTACTAAACCGTCGCCCCGGTTAGTCCCTTTCTCATCCCCAGCCAAGCGCTGATAAAAATAACTGCCGATAAAGCGGCCGAAACAACGCAGTAAAAGCACCAGGCCTTTAACACGAACGCCTGCAGATAAACCAGGTACAAGCTGACTAAAACCGCGCCAGCGGCCAGATAAAAAATTAAAGTCAGAAAAGAAAAGCGGCTACGATCCAAAACGATCAATGCCAGACCAAAAACGGTGAGATAGAAAACCGCGCCGTAAACAGACAAGGGCAAACCCAAAACTTTGGAATAACTTGAGGAAGTAACCACGTTGCAACTGGCCAGAATCGTGCATTTTAACGCTTGTCCGGAGTAAAAACTGTAGGTTAAGTACCCGGCGTCGAGAAAACCGATAAAACTTGCGATCAAAATCAAATAGACGATCCACCCGATAGGTCTTTTGGCATTATTCGGAAAGGAGGAGTCTGACTCGTTCACAATAACTAAGTGAGTTCTTAGCTAAACTCGAGTGTTGGAGGGTTCTTAAAGGCGGAAGCACTAGGAAAGTTCCTTTTCGGGAAGCCGGGAATCCCAATAGAGTATGTTACGCATCTCCACGGGACAAGTCGAGCCCGCTATCCCGCACCTTTTAATTCCCTTGGTCGGGGTACTCGGACCCCGGTGGTAGTCCCGAGGCAAAAGGTCGGGACACTACGGAGCAGGTTTGAACCTCGACTAAATCTTGACCCCACGATTCCACCTTGGAGCGGATACTTTTACGGCTCCCAAGACCCTCATACTCGAAAAACGTCGTCTATCGGGCTGCTGGGAATCGAACCCAGTCAACGTGCTCCCAAAGCACGTGTACTACCAGTATACGACAGCCCGATTTTCAATACCTGGTAAAACTCGTGCCTGCCCCGTAGCGACGCGAAGCGTCTGCTTCGGGGCTAGCCGTTACACTATACCCCGATATAAAAGGTGCGAAGCGTATCTTTTAGCAATCCCGCAAAAACTAGAAATGCGTTTACAACAAACCACAATTACTCATCCCGCCCCGCACAGAAGCCCTGAGTTTAAACCCTGGGGAAAAGGTTGGCATCCTCCATCAAGGACGGTAACCTTGTGGCAACGGCTCCAGTGCCGTGGAGCTCCTGTTCACGATCGCACTGATTTTTTTAAAACGCTTCCCGCCCGGAATTTCGGCACTCGCACGGTAGGGATCTCGATCTTTTCCGTAATGTTGCGGGGGTTCACGCCAACTCGACCCTTGCGGTTGTGCGCGGAGAAATTCCCAAAACCGGTGATGGTCACTTCCTCCCCGCGCTTGATCGTTTCCGTGATCAGTTCAACCAAGCTATCCAACATTTTCTCGGCATCTTGCTTTCCGGTACCGGTGCGTTGCGCTAACGCTTCGATTAATGCCGCTTTGTTCATATTGATACTTTCACAATTAATGGCCAAACCAAATATAGTATAATCCGATTCCAGATTCTTTGCCAAAAGCGGCCTTGGGGCGCCGGAAGCGTTTTTTTACCCCCCGCCAGCCGTCTGGGCGGGGTTACCGGCCGCAGAAAAAACCAAAATCTGCGCCCGGCCGCGGCATTGCCCCTCGGCCGCGGCAACCGAAGGCCGCGCATACCGAGTAACATCGTGATCCTCACCCTTTGGCGAGAAAATAAAAAAACAAAATTACGCCAAACACCAGCAGTCCAACGAACTTTTCCGTAGTGGCGCCGATCAGGATTCCGACCAGACCGGCAAGGAAAAACGATCCTAGAAAACCAATGGGGGCAATCTTGCTTGTCATGGTTAGGCCTCTCGTCTTCCTTGGATATGATTGTGCCGACCCGAGAGTTTTACTTCCGCGATCACTTTTTTTATAAGCTTATCGGGATCACTTGCGAAAACTACGTGCCGCTTGCCTTTGCCGGCGACCTTAAGGATGTCTTTGATTTCATCGGTGATCCCCCCACTGCCCTCTAAAATTCCGATAACTTTTCGATCCTCAAACGCCACGGTAAATTCGTTTAAGGTGCCGATCCGACCGCCCACGACTATTACCGCGTCGCTGGAGCGCGTCAAAATCAGATTTCTGCCGGAATAACCCGCGCCCGTGAACACCACCAGATCCAAAAAATTCAGAGGCAAACGGTATTTTTTCGTATGCTCGGCGCGAGTGCCGGCGGGCGAAAACCCAAAAACGAAACCGCCCGCGCGTTTGGCGCCGCGCGCGGCATACAACGGCAAGCCGGTGGTCGCGCCGGTTAACAACATCGCCCCCTGCTTGGCGATCATTGCCCCCAGTCTTTCCGCATCGCGGGCGGCTCGGGCAATGCTTTTCCCGGCCGCTGCTCCGGAAACGCAAATTTTTATCGACTGGCCTTTAGATGTTTTCATGAATTGCCTCGTTTAGTCGCCGCCAGCGTTCGGCAAAAATCTCGTTTTTAAGATAACTGCCGACCGCAAGCAAGTTAGCGCCTGCCCTAACGCATAAGCGGGCAGTGTCAGGATTGATCCCGCCGTCAACTTCAATGTTCACCCGTCGATTTTTTTTTCTTAGATTTTTTATCTTACTCATCACACTTGCCACAAACGGGGCGGCGTTGCGTCCGGGCTTGACGGTCATAATCAGCACCGTATCTAAAATACTAACATAAGGGAGCACAATCGCTAAGGGAGTTTCCGGGTTAAGCGCCATTCCCGCCTTTTTCTTTAGCTTCCCAATGCTTCCGATCACGGCCCGGTGATTACTCACGGCTTCTGCGTGAAAAATGATTTTCTTAACCCAAAACCGATTCCAGTTGGAGAGTTTTCCCAAAACATCCCCAACCATCAGGTGCACCTCGAGTGAAACCTGGGGCCGCAAGGCGGTAATGTAAGCAGGATCGTGGTAATCCCGATACGGCAGAAAACTGCCGTCTAAAACGTCCAGTTGCGCTCTCTCGGTATAACGGCTCACAATCTGCAAGCGTGTTTTGAGCTGCCGCTGGGTTTTGGTGAGCACGGAAGGAAGGATGACGTTTTTCATTGTTCAAGCTTGCGAATTTTATTCAGGCGGCGAATATACCGTTGGGCTCTTCCCGTTTTTGTCGTCAAAAACACTCTGACGATTTTTTTTGCCGCGTCCAAATTCATCTGCCAAGCCGCCAGTACCAAGACGTTGGCGTGGTCGTCGTGCCGTCCAAACCGAGCAGAGCGAGGATCCAAAGGCATAATCGCTCTAATTCCGGGAATTTTGTTGGCCGCAATCACCATGCCGTGGCCAGAGCCGCAAACTAAAATTCCATAATCACCCCGGTCGATTTTGGCAGTCACGGCATTGGAAAAATCAACATAATCGTCGCCTTGCTTTAAGGCCCTTGCTCCGCAATCAAAAAAACGCACCCTTAAACGAGCAAGATGGTACTTTAGCCGCTCCTTCAAAAAATAGCCGTTGTGATCAGCGCCGAGATAGAGCATGATATCAAGTATAAACAAGTATAAAGTAGAAAGTATCAAGTATCTAACAAACGGGCTTGCCCAAAATACCTAATACCTTATACCTAATACCTAATACTTCCTACTGCAGCCCGCGCTCCTGTAACTCATAAAAAACATCATTGACCGCTCTTATCCAGCTGGGATTGTAATAACCGACATAAGTATGCACCAGAGTTTCCGGCTTTTTCATTCCCATTTGATCAAACTTACTAAGCAAGTAGCTGGCGTGATATAATCCTTGCGCAATGTCTTCGTAGGTAAGGGGTGTGCCCGGACCAATCCCCCAACAATTATTGCGCTGCGTTTTTTTGCATAAGTTGCTTTCTGCTTGGGCGATCGCCACCAGCAGCTTCCAATGAGGCATGCGGGAAATAAGGCCGGCGTAGTCGGTAAGCGGCGATTGCTTTTCCGCCAAATATTGGGCCAGTATTTGCTCTTTCGGATCTCCCTTTTGCACCGGCAAGGAGGCGAAACGCGACAAAGTTCTCACCCGAATCTCTTGCACCGTTGAGTGTTCCCGGTAAGTCCACCGCAAATAATGCTCATCAATATCGTAAAGCGCAAAAAAGGACAGTCCGCCGGCCAGGGCCACAAATGCCATAAACCAGGTCTTCCTGATCCACAGCAGTCGCTCAATTTGCCGCGCGACAAACCCCAAATACTCTTGGTGTTGGGAGTGACGCCGGTTTGCGGGGGGCAGAGGAACTTTTTTTAAATCCAAATAAGCCATTGGTCTTCTAAAACTATTGACTCTGCGTTACGCCGGAATCTGCCGGCTGGTTTGACTCGGGAATTTCTTTCGGCGCCGCGGCGGACGCGGGATCGACTTTTCTAAATAACGTTCCCAGCACGCCGTTAACAAACTTGCCGGAGGACCCCCCTCCAAAAACCTTCCCCAGCTCCACGGCCTCGTTAATCGCCACTTTTGGCGGAACCTCTTTGAGGAACATCAATTCTAAGATTCCAAGCCGGAGAATATTGCGATCGATGATATTGATCTGCTCGATCGGCCACTCGGGCGCGGTTTCCTGAATTATCTTGTCTATGTCGGTAAGATTTTTTTCCACGCCGGCAACCAGATCAAACGCAAATTGGTCTTCTTCCGCTCCCGGCGCCGTATTTTTAAAATTATTCCGGGCGATCTGCGTTAAATTTCCTTTGCGCCCGTTGAAATCCCACTCGTAAAGCGCCTGCATCGCGACGGTTCGGCTCAAATGACGGTTGGCCATTTTTGGAAAAGAATTACGAATTTTATTTCTTCACTTTCTTTTTCTTAACTTTGGGCTTAAAAACTTGCCGGCCTTTGTAATAACCGCACGCCGAGCAGGCGATATGCGGCAACACAGCCGCGCCGCAGTTGGCACAGCGGGCCAGTTGCCTCTCGGTTAAAGCCAAATGCGATCGTCTTCTGCCGGTCGCGCCGTGAGTTTTATGCGCTCGGGGAACACCCATGATGAAAATTCAAAAACTAAAAACTCAAAATTCAAAAACAAAAAGCCACAGAAACAATAATATCACAGGATCAGCTTAAAAACAATTTCCTGTACGGTTAACACCATACGGTGACATTTGGTAGGTTACAAGGTGACATCTGTTAACTATACATTTTCTTACCCGCAAACTGACGCTAAAAAAACTCCTTCCAACAAACTGTCAACGACCCCGCTCTTTCTTACGAAATAGCGGGAAACAGGAGAGCTGACCCGGATCCGCCTTTGGCGGACGACCGAGACGGCCTTCGTTGACAGTTCGCTGAAAAGAGCTGGCTTTAAATTTCTAGCACAAAATAGTGAACTTGTAAAGGGGATTTCCTTCTCTCAATTCGCCAATCCTGACGAACTGGGAGAGAGAGGCAAGGGTTAGAACCTTGCCGCGGAACTGATTTTTGTGCCATAGGCACACAGGATCTCCCGCAGATCCTTGTGGAGATTTCTCCTCCTTGACTTTGCGGCGGCCCTAGAGCGCCGCCGCAAAGTGCTCGAACAGCCGGCGCTGCACCGGGTCGTCCATCATGTTCTCCGGATGCCACTGCACGCCGACCACCCAGCGCCTCTGCGAGTCTTCGATGGCTTCCACCACCTCGTCCTCGACGCAGTGTGCCGACGCGTCCACCAACTGGCCCGGCTTAGCCACTCCCTGATGGTGCCGCGAGTTGACGCCAAAGCGCAAACCGCAGATCCTGGCCAGCCGGGAATTGGGCTCCACGATGACCTCGTGGACAACCGCGGCCTTGTTATCCTGCTTGACCGCGTGTTGGTCCGCCGTGGGCAGGTGTTGGACGAGCGTGCCGCCGAGGGCTACGCTGATCATCTGCATTCCCCGGCAGATGCCCAGGATCGGGATGTTGCGCTCGAGCGCCTCCTTGAGCAGGCGCAACTCGAACCTGTCCCGGGTCCGGTCAACTTCGCCGCACTCCGGCTGGGTCTGCTGGCCGTAGCGGGCCGGGTCAATATCCCGACCGCCGATAAACAGCAGCCCGTCGCAGGCGGCAGCCCGAGAACCGAGGCCCGGAATAATGACCACCGGCTCCAGACCGACCAGCGCCAGGGCCTTGCGGTAGTCATCGGCCTGTTCTGCGCTGACGCACGGAATTCCGACTTTTTTCATAGAACTCTCCTGTAATCTCGGCTGGTGCCGGCGTTCCGCATTGGATCGAACTTTGCGGAAAGCCACCTGGATACTTTTCTTTTTCTCCCCTCCTTATGAGGAGGGGTGAGGGGAGGTCATAGTTGATTTCGCAAATTGCAAAGTCTTCTAAGACCCCCTCCTGCTCCCCCTCACGAGGGGGAGGATACTAACAAATACCCAGATCGCTTTCCGCAAGGAATATTTAGCACTCAAGTTGTAAAGAACTGCGTCCCGTTTGACGGGACAAATCCTCCTTGTTGACCAATTTTCAGAATTCCACTGCTTTGTTCCTTCGGAACTTCGCAGTGCACGCACCTGAACTGAAGCGCCTGCACTCCGTAGCCTCGTGCGAAGGAGTGAAATCCTGGAAAAAAGTCCCTATTTGACACCTGAAATCTCGGAAGATAAACTTGGAATATGACTGAACTAACCAAACAACACCTCGATCAAAAGTTCGAGGAAATCGCAAAATTGATTAACAACGCCTTTCAAGAACAGAAGGACTACCTTGACAAGCGTTTGGATAAAATTGAACACGAACTTCAGGCATTGTCCGCAAAACTGGCAGCTCATCTCAACCTTTCCGACAAACGCTATCTTGAACTCAAGCGCCGCGATCTGGTTATCGCAAAGTGGCTTAAGCAAATCGGCGACAAAACCGGCGTGGAGATTGATTTGACAGAGCTTGAGAAATTCTAGAATCGTCCAGTTGTCAATTTTCAAAGGGCATTTTTCCCCGCGCAATCGCGGTTTTTTATTTTTACCAATTCTTGTCCCGTAGTGTCCGCCTACGGCGGACTGCTACTGGGGTTCAAGACCTCCTCTCGACACACTCGAGATCTTGCGACCTCTCCTCGTGCTACTTTCCCCCTGTCTTCTTCCCCTCCTGCCTAAGAAGGGCAAATACCTTAACTTATTTCCCTCGCCCCGCCACGGCGGGGAGAGGGTGCCGAAGGCGGGTGAGGGTCTTGGGGGGAAGGGTGAGGTTAACCAATTTTCAGAACTCCAATCCTCTCTGTCCCCACTCCCCTCTTAAAATAAGAGGGGCAGGGGGAGTTACGAAGTGAAATCCTGGAAAAGGGTGGTATTTGACACTCAATACCTCAAGAGAATAGACTGGAATATATGAGCGATCAAGATAAACGTCCAATTACTGCCAACTACGTCCTGGAATTTACCAATAAAATCATCCTACCCCGAGTCGGAGAGATTTTTGACGAGAAAATGGTCAAATTCAGGGACGAAATCCTTACCAGCAATGATAAGCTTTCCGTAAAACTCGACAAAATTCTCAAAGAACAAGCCGCCATCACCGCAAGCTACAAAAGACTTGAGACAAAAATCCAATATCTAGAAGCTGTCGTGCAAGTCTTGGCAGAAAAAGAAGGTATAAAATTCCAATCACCTGAATAGTCAGACTGATTCAATTTTCAAAGTGCTAACCCGGTAGTGAACCGCAAGGTTCTACTACTGGGAACAATTCCTCCTTCATTTTTACCTTCACCCCCTCACCCTTCCCTCTCCCACAAGGGGAGAGGAAAAAGGATGGGCTAGCAAAGGCGGAAGTGGCTGCTAAAATTGATTGACAATCACTTCTGCCGCGACTAGAATAATATTGTATGAAATTCCGGAGTCCTTTTGGAGAAGCAGAACTCACTGACGAGCGGTTGACACACATTATCCGATTTCATCCCGAAGTCCGGCAATATCAGAAAACGATCTCTCAAACACTTTCGGACCCAGAACTTATCCGACGCTCCAAATTTGATGAAAAGGTTTACATACTCTACCGGACAATAACCCTGAAAAAATATCTCGCTGTTGTCCTCAAAACAAACCGCAGGAATTTCGTACTCACCACATACCTCACGGACAAAATTCAACATTTGCCTTGATAACCAATATATGACCAAACTCCACTACTATTACGATAAAGAGGCTGACATTTTCTATCTTTCATCCGGCAAGCCGTCTTCCCGAGACAAATCCGTTGAAAAGCCAAATGATATCGTGCTCCGATTTGACCGCAAAACCCGTAAAGTCAAAGGGTTTACTGTCCTCAACTTCTCCAAACGCGCAAAACAGAAACGCGCTGTAATTCAAATCCCAATCCATGTGCAGTTCTCCCCCGCCTCCTGAAAGAGGCGGCTTGGTTTTAATGAATTTTCAAAGGACATTTTCTCCCGCGCAATCGCGGTTTTTTATTTTTATCAACTTTCAGACCACCTCTCCTCCACTCCTCTCCTTATCAAGGAGAGGATGGGTGAGGTTAACCAATTTTCAGAACTCCAAT
>JACQJK010000090.1 GCA_016205055.1 Candidatus Doudnabacteria bacterium | reverse complement strand
CTGGAAGCGGGCGGCGGCGGACTTTGAAAATTACAAGAAGCGCAGAAGCAGGGAAGACCAGGAACTGTTAGGTTTTGCCAAGCAAATGGTGATTTTTCGGCTCTTGCCGACTTTTGAATCCCTGGAGCAGGCGCTCACGCTCTCTCCGGCGCAAGACAATTTTGAAGAATGGAAGCGGGGAATAGAAAAAGTCAGGGCCGGATTAGCTGATGCGTTGGCGGGGCTCGGAGTGGAACGGATTAAGACCGTGGGCGAGAAATTTAATCATGAGTTTCACGATGCGGTTGAAATGGTTGAGGAAAAAGGAAAATCCGGGGAAGTGGTGGCCGAGGTGTCAGCCGGATACAGGATTGACGGCCATGTGGCCAGACCGGCGAAGGTGAAAGTTGCGCGGTAGCGCAACTTTCATCCCGAGCTTGTCGAGGGATCTTTTGCAAGCGGGTCATCCCGAGCGATCCGACAAGGCGGAGAGTCGAGGGGGTCTAAGGCAGTGTCTCAAATAAAAAAAGCGCTTTAGGCGCTGGTGGGCATTGCGGTTTCGAGCGGGTTCGGAGGAAGACGGAAGCTCATCGCTTCCTCGGGGCTGACACCTTCCGAAAAGGTCATGCGGACGGGGCCGCCCACGACGTAAGAGATCTGGACGATTCCTGTTCTCCCGCACGGAACGACCAAGACGTTACTGAGCTGTTCTGGTTTCATCACTAGTCCTCCCTTGCTAGCCCGGAATATTATCACATATTTTTTCATCAATCAAGTCATTAATTAAAGCAATTAAAAAACATCTATGAAAATTATCGGAATAGATTTAGGCACATCTAATTCTGCCGCCGCGGTATTGGAAGGCGGCAAACCAGCGATTATTCCGTCGGCGGAAGGCACGTCAGCTGGTGGAAAATCCTTTCCGTCCTATGTCGCATTCGGCAAAGACGAGCAGATGCTGGTGGGGGAGCCGGCCCGCCGGCAAGCCGTCACTAACCCGGAAGGCACGGTGTCTGCCGTCAAACGCAAGATGGGCACGAAAGAAAAGATTGCCTTGCACGGCAAGGAATATACGCCCGAGCAGATTTCCGCCTTTATCCTGCAAAAGATTAAGCGCGATTCGGAGGCCTACTTAGGCGAGCCGGTACAAAAAGCGGTCATTACCGTTCCGGCTTATTTTGACGACGCCCAGCGCCAAGCCACCAAGAACGCCGGTGAAATCGCGGGTTTGGAAGTGGTTCGCATCATCAACGAACCGACGGCCGCCGCTTTGGCCTACGGGTTGGATAAATCGGAAAAAGAGCAGAAGATTTTAGTTTACGATCTCGGCGGCGGCACGCTGGATGTGACTATTATGGATTTTGGCCAGGGCGTGTTTGAAGTGATTTCCACCTCCGGCGATACCCATCTTGGCGGGACAGACATGGACAGTCTGCTAATAGAGCATTTGGCGGGCGAGTTTAAGAAACAGGAAGGCGTGGATTTGACTCGCGACAAGATGGCCGCGAACCGTCTGAAGGAGGGCGCGGAAAAAGCCAAGATTGAATTGTCCACCACTTTGGAGACGGACATTAATTTGCCTTTTATCACCGCCGATGCTTCAGGACCTAAGCACTTGACTACCAAAATCACCCGGGCCAAGCTTGAGGAACTGGTAAAGCCGATCGTGGAACGCTCGCGCGGGCCGATTAAGCAAGCTTTGGAAGACGCCAAGTTATCACCTGCGGAAATCGACAAGGTAATTTTGATCGGCGGGCCGACGCGCATGCCGCTGGTGCTGAAGTTTTTGGAAGATTATTTTGGGAACAAAATCGAGCGCAGTGTGGATCCCATGGAGGCGGTCGCCAAGGGCGCGGCCATCCAGGCCGGGGTGTTGGGCGGGGAAGTAAAAGACGTCTTGTTGTTAGACGTGACGCCGCTGACTTTGGGCATTGAAACTTTGGGAGGCGTGCGCACTTCTTTAATTGAAAGAAACACGACTATTCCGACCTCCAAAACCCAAATTTTTTCCACCGCGGCCGACAACCAGACTTCGGTGGAGATTAACGTTTTACAGGGCGAACGGCCGATGGCCGCGGATAACAAGAGCTTGGGCCAGTTTATTCTTGACGGCATTCCGCCGTCGCCGCGCGGGCTGCCGCAGGTTGAGGTCACGTTTGACATTGACGCCAACGGCATCTTAAACGTTTCGGCAAAAGACAAAGCCACGAGCAAAGTGCAAAAAATTACGATTTCCGGTTCATCCAACCTTTCCAAAGACGAGATTGAACGGATGAAGAAAGAAGCGGAGGCCCACGCGAGCGAAGATCGGCAAAAAAAAGAATTGGTCGATTTGCGCAATCAAGCCGATCAGGTGATCGCCGTTTCCGAGAAAACCCTCAAGGAAAATCAGGAAAAAATTCCGGAAGATTCGCGCAAGAAGGTTGAGGAAAAGATCGCAGCCCTCAAAAAAGTCAAGGACGCATCTGACGCGGCCGCCGTTCGCAAAGGTCTTGACGAACTTTCGGCTGAAATTCAGAAAGTCGGCGCGGCGATGTACCAGCAAGCCGGGACGGGCAAGCAGGATGGCGGAACGACCCCGGATAAAGATTCCGGCGACACGGTGGAGGGCGACTTTAAAGAGAAAAAATGAACTACCTTGCAACAAGCCGTCGAGGCCTCTTCGGCTTATCAACTAGAGTTCATTCGTCCGAAGCTCCGCATCCCTCCTTCTCCGCCTTAGGCGGATTCGGAGGATTCTCATCATTTCGATTCCCGTTTCGAGCAAAGTCGAGAAGCGGGGTATTGACTGCGGCAACGCCCTCGGGCGCAAGCCGAATGGGCGGAGGAGAATAAAACAGTGCCCGGTTTTTCCGACCGGGCGTTTTGTCGAAACAGCATTAACCATCATTATTTATGCAAAACATTCAAGTCAAAGCCGATGACGAAACCCTCAAAGGCCGGTACGCCAATATGATGCAGGTTTCTCACAACGTCGAAGAGTTCGCCATGGATTTCATGAACGTTTTTCCCCCGGCCGGTATCTTGACCGCCCGGATTATTACCAGTCCCGGCCATTTTAAGCGGATCACGCGCGCCATGCAGGACAATTTATCGCGTTATGAACGGTCGTTTGGGGAAATCAAGGTGGCGGAAGAACCGGGGCGAGATTTTGGGTTTACCACTAAGCAGTAGAACCCGCGCATGGAAACCGGCACAACAACCCCGCTGGTCAAGGTCGTTAAAGTTTCCGCGGTTATGTTAACGGTAATTTTGGTTTGGCTTTTTCTGTTTCATTATACCCAAATTGCTTTGACGACCGAGCAGGTTGCCGATTGGTTGTTGCCGGCCGTATTACTGGTTGCGGGTATTCCCCTGACTGCTTTGGCCGTAATTGTTGTTGACCAGCGATTATTTTTCCTGCTGGCGGTGGGGTTATCGTTTGCGTACTTGGCTTTTTTCCCGCTTTCTTTGTACGCGCTCCTGGCTATCGCCCTGGTGTTCTTTGGCTTCTGGCGGGCCTACCACCACACCCAGTTTGAGCTGCACAACAACATCAAGTTTGCGCCGAATTCGGTACTCCGCAGCGTTGCCAGCATCATTTTGTTAAGTTATCTGCTGGTTGTGTCCTTTAACGTCTATGGTTCCATCGCCGGGCAACTCGCGCTTGATAAAAGCGGTTTTTATTCCCGGCTTTCCCGCGCGGTCACCAAAGGAGTACTGCCGATTATTGAACGAGAGCTGCCCGGTTTTGATCCGGGCTTAACCCTGGACGATTATTTAATCACCAGTTTCTCCTCAACACTAATTGATTACGAAACTTTGCCTGTGGAGCAACAACAGCAGTACCTTGCCGAGCGGCGAGAGCAGTTAATGGCCAGTTTGGGCATTGCGGCAAACGGGGACGAGCCGCTGTCAAAAGTCACAGAATTGGCGGTGGAGCAAAAAATCGCCGAGCTGGTGGAGGGGTTTGAAAAGAAATTACTGCCGATAAGCGCCGTACTGCCGGCGGTTTACGCCTTGGCGATTTTTTCTTTGTTGCGGCTCTTGTCGGTGGTGGTGGGGCTTGTTTCCCAAGCCGGCGGAGTGGCGTTATTTTGGCTGTTGCGCTTGTCGGGTTTTTTGCGCGTTACCACGGTGGAAATTTTAGCCGAACATGTTGAGATTTGATAGTCGAATAACGAAGAAGGAATTAGGAATAACGTACCGAACGGCAAAAACACAAATACGTTATTGGTGATTCGTTATTCCTTATTCAAAAAATATGGCTGATTACTACGACATTTTAGGAGTGCATAAAGGGGCGTCGGCCGAGGAGATTCGGCGCGCTTACCGAAAGCTTGCCCACGAGCACCATCCTGATAAAACCGGCGGGGACGACAAAAAGTTCCGCGAGATCAATCAGGCCTATCAGGTTTTGTCTGACGAGGGTAAACGCGTGCAATATGATCGTTTCGGCACGACTTTCGAGCAGCCCGGGAGCGGGGGGTTTGGCGGCGCCGATCCTTTTGCCGATTTTACGCGCGGCTTTTCCGGTTTTGGGTTCGGCAACGGATCGAACAGCGGATTCGATTTCGGTGATATTTTTTCGGACATTTTCGGCTTCGGCACGCAGCAAGAAGGAAGCCGCAGGGAGCGCGGTGTGGATTTGGAGATGGTTTTGGAGATCAGCTTTTTGGAAGCCGTGTTTGGCGTGGAGAAAGAGGTAAAATTGCAAAAACGGGATGTGTGTCCGGTATGCCGCGGCAACGGGGCGAAGCCGGGCACCAAGCTTAGGACTTGCGGGAAGTGCCACGGCCAGGGTCAGATTAGACGAGTGCAGCGGACAATTTTGGGTAATATAGCCACTTCCACGACTTGTGCGGAGTGCGGCGGCCGCGGCAAAATTCCGGAACAGACCTGCGATACTTGCGAGGGTAAAGGCGTGAAAGTGCAGATCAAGACCTTGAGTGTAATTATTCCTCCCGGCATTGATGACGGCCAGCGGGTGCGAATTACGGGGCAAGGCGAGGTGGGATACCACGGCAGTGCGACCGGGGATTTATACATCAAGGTCCGCGTTGTGGCGCACGCGACCCTAAAACGGGACGGCTTAAGTATTCTTTCGGAAACCCCGATCAGTTTTTATCAAGCGGCCCTGGGTTCGAGGATTGAGGTTCAAACCGTGGACGGGCCGGTGGAAATGAAAATTCCGGCTGGCACGCAAAGCGGGAAAATTTTCCGCTTGCGCGCCAAAGGCGTGCCGGAATTAAATTCCCGTCACCGCGGGGATCATTTAGTCACGGTTTATGTAGTCACGCCAACCAAGCTTTCTAAAAAAGAACGGGAGATCCTGCAGCGGTTGGCCGAAGAAAAAGGGGAGCTGGTTGACGTGGGGGAAAGCGTGTGGGACAAAATCAAAGGACAGTTTGAATAGCGAGTAGGTTGTAGATTGTAGTTGAGTAGTGAGAGCAAAAAAGGTTTTTTGAAAATACGCGCTTGCTTCAGAGTACGTGTTTTGTTGCAAGGGGGAGTCCTTTAGGTAAAGGACTCCCCCTTGCACGCAGATTATAACGGTTTGGTTTGACCTGGGGCAGGTGTCGATGGGCGGTTTGGCCCTGCTCAACTAATCAACCCTAAGCATTGACGCTTAGGATTTTGTATTTCACCGATCTTGAAGCGGGTTTAGTCAAGCGGTCGCGGGGCGATGTTTTGAAATAAGTTAGCGTCAAAACCCGCCGGGCCGGCGCTATGCAATCCTGACCCCAATCCGCCCGATGAGGCCCCTAAACAAAATGTCAGCTTATATTCGCCGTCGTTAACCAATTTATAAAGATATTTGTTTTCCTCCAATGTACAGTTGCCGTCAGCAGGGGTCGGCGCAAAAGGGAAATATTTTATATAGGTGGTAAAAGTCACCGCTCCGTCATTCGGATCAGGCATGCCGTTTAGGTCCTTGGGATAGCGCGCATTGTCGTTGAAGAAAAGTTCCAGGGCGGTCATGATTTGCCGCACGTCGGCCACCCTTCTCGCGTCCCGATCAGAAGGATCGCCGGTTATGTCGTAGTCTTGGGGGCCGGAGTCGTTTTTGAGAAGCTCGTCGAAAAGATCTTCAAAATTAATCGCATTTTCCGGAATATCAACAATCACGGGCTTATTGTAGTCATGGAAGTTTATGGTGTATTCAAATTTGCCCGTCGCACCATTCAAGCTTTCCGGGAGGTCGGAGGAAACAATCAGTTTATAAGGCAGGGAATCTTTTTTGCCGATCCAGGCCTCGAAATTCAGGTCGTTTAATAATTTTTCAGCTTCCGCCGGCAAGTCGGGCGCTTGACCAGTTTCCGGCAAACCCATAATTTTTACCGCGTCAGCAAGGAAAGCGACTAAACCTGCTTGGTCGAAAGCCAGGCGATAATGTTGCGTCGGCTCGCCCTCAATTTTTTCATCCCCCAGTTTTTGTTTGATTTTAATGACTTGGTTTTTTTGGACGCTTTGTATAAGTTGCTCCCGTTGCTCGGGTTTGAGTTGACCGCTAAACAATCCTGGACCCAAAGGGTTGATGGCGGAAGATGCGCCGAGCGAATCTTGGAGTTGGGCGGTGTCCATCAAGATCCAACGGTCGTTTACGATACTGGTGTCAATGTATTCGTTTTTGGGGAGATTGGAAAGTTTAAAGAAAACTTTTTTGCCGGTTCCGGCAAGATCCAGGTTTAACTCGAAACGGTCTTGACTTAGGCCACTGACAAAAACTCGGCCGGTCATCTGGAATTTAGGATCAGCCGGGTCAGATTCATCGGCGCCGCCGGTGAAAGACAGTTTCATCTTGCCTGTTCGTTCAGCATCGTCCGTGGCGGGAAAGTCAAGATACGCAGGGGCGGGAAATTCTACGTTAAGGTCCGCGGCGAACTTGACAGAAGTGGTTTTGTTAATTTTATCCAACACTCTTCCGACCAGTTTTTCCGGTGAGGAAGTGAAGTAGTAAGCGGCAAAGGCCGCACCGCCGATGAGCAGAGCGCCGGCGGTGATGAATGCCGGGATCAGGATTTTTTTGTTCTGGGCCAGGCCCCCGCCCACTGCGCTAGTTTGGGTAAACGACACTGGCGCCGCGTAGGGTTGGTCAGTGGCCTGTTCTGCGGCTGTTAGCGCTTCATTAACATCAGTTTCCTGCCAGCCGCGCTCGAGCAAGATTTTTTTAATTTCTTCCTGCTCGACCCCGGCGTTGCGCTGTTGTTTGACGTAAACTAGCAGGTCGTTGTTGACCATGTTTGTTTCGGTTACACTTCACTCTTGCGGTTATTGTATCATTATCGGGTAAATTGCAAAACCCGTTCGTTTCGAAGAGAGGGTTTTGTTTTGCAGTATTCTTGAATT
>JACQJK010000092.1 GCA_016205055.1 Candidatus Doudnabacteria bacterium | reverse complement strand
GGCCCCGGATATTTGTCAAAAATTGATTTTAGGCGTCCAAAGACAGACGGGTCCGCGTCGTCGGGAATGGCAATGGTCATCCGTTTTTCGATTTTTTTTGCCCTTTGTACTTCCCGCCCGGCGGGAGCGGGCGCGGGGGTGACTTCGGAGATCACGCCTAGCTCTTGAATTTTATCCACCAGAATTTTTGCTTCCTCGTCTTTGGTGGTGAGAGTGCCGGAAATTTTAATGACTTTGTCCGAGACGAGGTTTTCTTTGGCCGCCAAGAAAACTTTTGGGAAAACCACCAGTTCGATGGTTCCGGTGAAGTCCTCCAGGAGCGCAAAACACATTTGTTCTCCGCGTTTGGTGAGAATGTTTTTCGTGCGGGTAATGATGCCCGCAAGCTCCACCCGGCGTTCGGTTGGGTTGGCCTTGAGCGCGGCGATATTCGTTCCGATTTTATCCAAAGCCGCCCGGTACTCCTCCAAAGGGTGAGAAGTCACGTAAAGGCCGAGCAGTTCTTTTTCCCACGCCAGGCGCTGTTTTGGCGCGGCCGGTTCGGTTTTTTCCAGGCGCAAAGTGGGAAAATTTGGCGTGCCGGAAAACAAACTTTCTTGCGCCGTGGAAACTTCTTTAAAGTAGTTGCGGACCATGGTCAAGATCGCGTCGGTGTTGGCGAGCAGTTCGTTTCGTTCTCCAAAGCGGTCCAAAGCGCCGGATTTGACCAGGGCCTCCCATGATTTTTTATTGAAGTTTCTTACAAAAGTGCGTAAAATGAAATTTTCTAGCGACAAAAATTTTCCTTCGCGTTTGCGTTCGGTAATGATTTTCTCGATCACGTCCGAACCTAAGTGTTTGATCGCGCCCAACCCGAATCGGATCGTTCGCTCGTCGATCGCCGTGAAGCCGTCCAGCGATTCGTTGACGTCGGGCGGTAAAATTTCAATGCCCAACTGTTCGCATTCGGCAACGGCTTCCGCGACCGTTTCCAGGTTTCCGGCCTCCGCCGACATCATCGCCGCCATATATTCCACGGGAAAGTTGGCTTTCATGTAAGCGGTTTGGTAGGCAACGATTCCGTAGGATGCGGCGTGAGCTTTATTAAACCCGTAAGCCGCGAACGGTTCAATGAGCGACCAGAGTTTGACGGCTTTTTCGCTGGTCAGGCCGTTGTGCAGACAGCCCTGAATGAATTTTTCTTTCTGCTCGGCCATTTCACGGGGAATTTTTTTGCCCATGGCTTTGCGCAATTTGTCGGCCTCTTCCCAGGTGTAGCCGGCCAAGTGAATGGCAATCAGTAACACGTCGTCTTGGTAAGTGAGAATGCCGTAGGAAGAAGAAAGGATCGGTTCCAGTTTTGGGTCAAGGTAAGCAATCAGCCGCGGGTTATGTTTTCGTCTGATAAATTCCGGAATTGATTCCATCGGGCCCGGCCGGAAAAGCGCGATCATGGCCATAATGTCCCGCACGCTGGTCGGTTTTAACTCTTTTAAGTATTTGGTCATTCCCGTCCCTCCCAGTTGAAACAAGCCGATAGTACGGCCCTCGGCCAAGAGGCGGAAAGTTTTTTTGTCGTCTAAGGGAATCCGAGCCAGATCCACGTTTTTGTTTTTGGTTTGTTTTACCAGTTCAACCGAGTTTCCTAAAATGGAGAGGTTCCGAATTCCCAAAAAGTCCATTTTGACCAAGCCCGTGTCTTCCACTGAATGCATATCATACTGCGTAGTGATGGTTTGGGTTTCGGTGTCCATGCGCAGAGGGGTATAGTCGGTTAAAGGGGTGGGGGAAATGACTACGCCGGCGGCGTGGACCGAGGCGTGCCGAGCCACGCCTTCGACTTGTTGGGAAAGATCGATAATTTTTTTTGTTTCCGGATCCTGGTCGTAAGCCGCTTTAAGCTCCGGAGAGATTTTTAACGCTTCCGCGATGGTCATGTGGAAGCCCTGACGGCCGAACGGGATCATTTTGGCGATCTTGTCGCACTTGCTGTAAGCAATCCCCAGTGCCCGGCCGACGTCGCGTACCGCCGCGCGCGCCAGCATGCTGCCGAAAGTCACGATTTGCGCAACTTTGTCCTTTCCGTACTTATCGGCAACGTATTCAATGACTTCGCCCCGGCGATTATCGGCAAAGTCCATATCAATATCCGGAGGCAGAGGACGCTCCACGGTTAAAAATCTTTCAAAGGGCAGTTGGTAGTCAAGGGGGTTAATGGTGGTGATGCCCAAGCCAAAGGCCACCAGGGAGCCGGCCGCACTGCCCCTGGTAGTCGCGATAATGCCGTGCTGGCGCGACCAGTTGGTGTAGTCGGCCACAACCAGAAAGTAGGAGGCATAGCCCTTTTGGGAGATAATGTCGAGTTCATAGTTTAACCGTTCCACTACTTCCGGTTGCTGATCGGCCAGCACGGTCAGGTTATTCCCGTATTGTTTTTGCAGTCCCTGCTCGGCCAGGGTTTTTAAATGCCGGTTGTAATCCGATCCGGGAGGAATGTCAAAGTGAGGAAACGCCCAGCGCCGCAAGGGAATTTCCAAGTCCACGGTTTCGCTGATTTTTTGCGTGTTGGCAATACTCTCGGGCAAGTCAGCAAAAAGTTCTTCCATTTCCTGCGCGGACTTTAAGGATAAATCTGTGCTGCGCATATCCAGTCGGTTTTGGTCATCAACGGTTTTGCCGGTTTCCACGCAGACCAGAATGTCTTGGGCCTCCGCGTCTTGCGGCTCAAGGTAGTGAGCGTCGCCGGTTGCAACCAGAGCAAGGTTATGAGACCGAGCAAGTTCAACGAGCGCGCGGTTGAGTTTGTCTTTTTTCTTTTGGAATTCTTCGTCACCCGTAATTGGTTGTCTTTGAATTTCCAGATAATAATTTTCCGGTCCAAAAATTTTTTGATAACCCCTTGCAAGCAATTTGGCTTTTTCGATCGCGCCGTCCAGAAGGTATTTGCTAAGCTCCGAACTGGGACAGCCAGAAAGAACGATCAGCCCTTCCTTATGCGCTTCCAAGACAGCAAGGTCAATCCGGGGGCGGTAGTAAAAGCCCTCCAGGTGCGCAATCGAAGTTAACTTCATTAAGTTGCGGTAGCCGGCAAGGTTTTTGGCAAGCAGGGTCAGGTGAAAGGGCTTATCTTCAAAACGAGTGATTTTGCTCGTCAGTCCCCGGGGAGCCAGGTAGGCCTCCATGCCGATAATCGGCCGCAGGCCTTCGCTTTTGCAGGCTTTATAAAACTCCAGCGCGCCGTGCATGTTGCCGTGGTCGGTCAGCGCCAAGGCGGTGAAGCCCTTTTTTTTTGCGGCCCGAACCAGCTCTGCGATTTTTGGCAGGCCGTCGAGCAGAGAATAGTGAGAGTGAACGTGAAGGTGGGTGAACATTGCGCGCTAATTATAAGTAAAAACCTCGTTGCGGTAAAACAGGGGTTTGTGAGTTTGGTCGATCTGGATATTTTTGATATAATTTTGTTAAAGCCGGAGCGCCCATAGGACCAGTTTGGGCGACAGTTGAGCCAGCCGGCCGCGGGTGATCAAGCAGCATTCACTGCCATGGAAATTTCCAATAAAACCAAGCTTGACGCGCAAGAAAAAATTATTGAGGCCGCTGAAACACTGCAGGCCGTGCCGCGGCGTTATTTTATCGCTTTAGCCGTGGCGGTTGTTTTGGCGATCCCCATCAAATTCATCCTTACCGGAGTTTTTTTGGGACCCTTGTCTAGTGCATACCGGCCGCCGGAAATTATTTATGAGCAGCCCAATCCCCAGCCGCTCAAGGTCGTGGATAAAAAATTGTTTGTTTTAGCCCCCGACAGCTATTACGGCTACGTCCGCATTGCCAACCCAAATTCTGATCTGGCCGTACGCAAGTTGAAGTACCGCGTTGAGCTGAAAGCAAGCAACGGGGAGTCGCTCGACAGTTACGAGGCGGAAACTTCGCTGCTTCCCGATCAGGATAAGTTAATTTTTTTGCCTCCCCGGCGACTATCTAACGCCGCGACCAATCTGGAAGTCGCCTTGGAGCCCGAGCGCTGGTCAAAGGTCGGGTTAATGACAAGTTTGAATTTTGCTTTCGAGCAAAAAAAATTCGGGATCAACGAGGAGGGACTGTTTTTCACGTCCGCAATTTTAAGAAACGAAAATCCTTACATTATTCCTCGCATCGAAATTGCCGTTCTGCTTTATGATTTGTCGCGGAAAGTCATTGGAGCGAATGTCACAACGGTGAATGATGTTTTAGCCGAGGAGAATCGGTTTTTCCGAGTCATCTGGCCGAAGGGCAGTTCGTATCCCGAGATTGCAGATGTCGAGTTTAAGCCCGCGGTGGACCTGTTGAATCCCAGATCCTTGATTCCAGAAACAAGTCCGCCGGACGACATTAGATTTTAGATTTTTTTCTCCGCATCACCTAAGCAGAGCTGGAGATTGTCCGCCGGAGGCCGATC
>JACQJK010000011.1 GCA_016205055.1 Candidatus Doudnabacteria bacterium | reverse complement strand
GCTCTAGTGTTGGGAGAATAAGAGGAGAAGTAATTACAACTTTCTTTCTTCCATTGTAGGGGGGGCCAACCCTTTTGTTTCCAATAGCTTTGTTAGTTTAGATAGAGTAATGAATCCGCCTTCTATTTCGTCCTGCTTACGTTCTTGAAACGTCGTTGTTTTCTTTTTTACCTGCGTGGGGCTGTCTTTAGAGTCAAATCTTCTTGGGCCCCGATCACGTTCAATGGAGGTGATAGCCACGTTGTCTTGCAGATTTCTATATAGTCTTAGCAGTCTTTCGCTGGGCAGGTTTGTTAGTTCTGTTTCGGAGAGTTTCAATAACTCACCGTCGGAAAGCATTGCTAGCTCATGTGGCCTAAGTGGACCTTCTTTGTTCATAGTTTTTCTTGCGCCCTTTTGGGGAAATTAATGTCAATGTGTGATTCGTTTAGCTGCTTTTTTCGATTTGCGTGGATGAGCGCATCACGGGGTCGCGGGCGAAGGGGAAGTGTCCATAATATTGCCGATCTAGCAAAAAGTTATTTTTTCCTTTTGTCCTCGAGTTTAAGTTTACTCAAGGAGATGTCAATGCGATTCATGTCACGGGGGAAAAGCGTCGCTTGCTTGACGTTTGGCAGCCCGGCCAGTTTTTGCGTCAGCCGCTCCAGGCCCGTGGCGCAGCCCCCTTCCGGCGGCATGCCGTATTTGAACGCCTGCAGATAAAAAGAAAAATTTTCCCGCTTGTAGCCCCACTTGTCTAGGTTTTGGAGCAGTTGTTCGTAATTGTTAATTCTCTGGCCCCCCGTGGTAATCTCGACTCCTCGGAACAAGAGGTCGAAACTTTTTGTGGTTTGGGGGTCTTGTTCGTCAGGATAAGTATAAAAAGGCCGTTTGCCGGTGGGGTAATGAGTCACAAATACAAATTCGGAATTTAAATGCTTGGCCGCGTACTCGCAAAGCAATTTTTCTTGTTCCGGGTCAAGGTCGGGCGCGCCTTGAGCGATGATCTTATACTCTTTCTTTAGCAGCTCTTGCGCTTCGGACAGTTTAAAGGTGGGAATTTTTTTCGGCACTTCCGGAACGCTTACGCCTAAAAGTTCAGTTTCTCGAGTCGCGGATGATTTCAGCAGATTCGCCAAATGTTCCATCCAGTCCCGCATGAGATCCATGATGTCGGTGTGATCTTTGATAAAGCCGAATTCCAAATCCAAACTAACGTATTCGTTAAGATGTCTGGTGGTGCTGTGCGGCTCGGCTCGATAAACCCCCGTTACGGTGTAGACCCGCTCGAATACCCCGACCATGATTTGTTTGTAAAGCTGCGGGCTTTGGGCAAGATATGCTTTGTGATCAAAGTAGTCCAAGCGAAAGACGTTCGCGCCGCCTTCTGCGGCCTGCGCGACAATTTTTGGAGCTTGAAATTCCGTAAATCCGCGACTTTCCAAAAAATCGCGGAAGCTTTTCACCACCAGTCCCTGAATCTTGAACACCGCTTGATTTTTTGGGCTGCGCAGTGTGAGCGGTTGGTGGTCAAGATACGTTTCAAGGTTGTAATCGGCGTCCAGTTCAAAAGGCAGTGTTTCTGCCGTGGACAATACTGTAATCTTTTGCGCTTCCAGTTCCACGGTCCCGGTTGCAAGTTTGGGATTGATTAATTTTTCCGGGCGTTTGTTGATTTTCCCTTCAATCGCCACGACAAATTCGCTTCGTATGTTCTGGGCGATTTTATGAGCTTCCCGGCTGGTCTTGGGATTGACCACGACCTGCAAAATACCTGACGCGTCGCGAACGTCCAAAAATATCAGCTTGCCGTGGTCGCGCCGAACCGCAACCCAGCCGCAGACGAGCACGGATTCGCCGATTGCCTTGGGAGTTTCTCTGTTTAAAGTTCGTTGCATAGCATTTTTATCATACGAAAAATTCGCGTTTTTAGCAAAAAAATCCCGCCAGGCAGCCCTGGCGGGGGCGGAGGGGTAGTGTGCGGCGGCGGTTAGCTGATGTGCAGACAACAGTGGCTTGTCCTGTCGGTTTCCGTCATCGATGCCAGGAAAGTGCGTTCACCTGATACGATGTCCAGAAACGCTCCTTCCTCGTCCGCCCTGTCGTCAACCTCGGCAAGCAAGGTGGCGACAACAGCATATTGATCCGCTGGCGGCAGCCCCATCAACCGCAGCACCACTTCTTTGGAATTGGTCACGACGACAATCGGCGCTGGGCTCCCGTCCTGCACGTTCCAGCGCGAGTCTGGGATAAAGTTGTGGCCAGGCCACGGCCTTAAACAAATGCGGTGAACATTGGGCTGTTTATCTGCTGTAACCCCTGCCTTTTCCAACAACTCTTCGTACTTCATCGTTCACTCCTTTTTATAGGTTTCTGGACTCGCGGGCGATGCCCGAGCCCGCTTGCCAGACAACCAATTTGGGCATCAGTTGGATTATAACGATTTTTCTTTCTTTGTCCATTCGTCAAAGCAGGAAAAATTTTTTATAATGGTGAATATTCCCCTCACCGCGATCGGGGAGGGTAAGGAGAGGTAGAAACATAATGATCAGAACAGTACCAAAAGATTAGCTTTTTTTATCAAGAAAGTTGAGACGGCCCTCTCCTGCCCTCCGGGCACCCGTCCACGCTTGCGGGGGAGGGGAAAGGGGACGATGCCATGCTTAACAAAACCGTTTTCGATCTGGTAACGCCTTCGTCCTTCGTCCCGCCCGCCGCGGTACTACGGAGGATTGCTCTGGATTACGTATTGAATGAGTTTTTGCGTCGATTAAACGCATATGCTCAATAAAGTTGTTTTCGATCTAGAAACGCAAAAAAGTTTCGATGACGTGGGCGGACGGAATCGCAACCACTTGTTGCGCGTATCCTTGGCCGCGGCTTATTCTTATCTAGAGGACAAGTTTTTAGTTTATGACGAAAAACAAATTCACCGCTTGGGTGAATTGCTGCAAGAAGCGGATCTGGTCATCGGCTACAATATACTTTCGTTCGACTACGAAGTACTGCGGCCGTATTTGAAGTTTTCTCTTCCCGCTTTGCCGACACTGGATATGCTCGTGGAAGTGGAAAAGGTCATCGGTCACCGGGTGAGCTTGGATTCTCTGGCAGAGGCAACGTTGGGCGTAAAGAAAACCGGTTCCGGAATGCAAGCGCTGCATTTTTGGAAAACCAGGCAGCTGGACAAGCTGCGCGATTACTGCGTGGCAGACGTTAGGATTACCAGGGATTTGTACGATTATGCCGTGTTGAACAAGAAGCTAGGATATAAGGATTTTTTTACAAAAAAAGAGTTCCCGATTTTATTTCCCGAGCCCGCTCCGCGCCCTGACAAGCAAAAGCAAATAAGTTTGTTTTAATTACGATGGCCAAGCGCAATATTTTTTTAATTGTAATAGCGGGTCTTTTTTACGCCGGACTGCTGGTTTATTTTGGAGTCGCGAAAAACACGGGTCCCGGTCCCGGTTTATTCATTGGCCCTCTGTTTTTGCGTTTTTACAGCGTGATGTTTTTTTTCGGCGTGCTTTTCGCCTGGCTTGCGGCCAAAGCCCTGCGGGAGCGTTTTGGTCTTTCGGAAAACGACTTGGATAACCTGGTGATGGTTTGCATCATCGCCGGATTATTCGGAGCAAGAATCCATCACGTTTTGTCAGAATGGGAGTTTTACCGAGGACACTTATACGAGATTTTTAGTCTTTGGAAGGGGGGGCTGGGTTTCTACGGGGGCTTAGCCGGAGCGGGAATGGGGGTTTGGGTTTATGCGAGAATAAAAACGCTGAACTTTTTTTCGGTCGCAGGACTCCTGGCTTGCGTTTTGCCTTTGGGACAGGCCTTTGGCCGGTGGGGCAATTTTTTCAATTCCGAGGCATATGGCCAGCCGACTGGCTTGCCGTGGGGGATGTTTGTATCGCCGGAGTATCGCTTGCCCGAGTTTGGGAGTTTTTCGTATTTTCACCCGTTGTTTCTTTACGAGTCGTTTTACAATCTTGTGGTTTTCGCGGTTCTGCTGCTTGCGTTGAAGCGCGCAAAATTTTCCAGACTCTTTTTACTCCCCGGCTATCTGGTTTTGTATCCTTTAGGCCGTTTTTGGTTGGAGGGTCTGCGCCTGGCCCCCACAATGATTTTTGGTGTCCCACTAAACCAGCTGCTCTCCTTGCTCGTAATCGCGTTGGGACTTTTTTTACTTGTTCATTTTGTTAGAAGTCTGGCACGATCGCGCCCCAGCAGACATTCTTGGACGTCTGACTTCTAACGGGGTGAATGGTTTTTACAAAACGTCATAGTTGCTAACCTAAATGCCATTCTTTCGTCACGTCGCGAGTATAACCGGATTTACCCCGCACCACGCAGAAAGCCCAGTCTGTAAAGACGGGGATGAATGCCAAGAATTCGCGAAAGCTGCGTGCCCCAAAGCCGCGCCCGTCCAGGCGTGGCGCGGGGTTTACCAAGAACTACACGATCATCAACTTTATGGCAAAAATGTCTCTCCCCGCGGTCACGCCCGGCGGGACGGGCATCAAAACGGAATTCTTCAAAAGCTCGCCTGAGGCAACCGGTTTAGAATAAACTTTCTGGCGCCTCATGAAATACTTGCTACAAGCGTTCAGCCCTGGTAAACTGGAGTTTGACTTATGGCCAGAAAATATCTTGCATTATTGTCGGGCTTAGCGTTGGGGGCGGTGTATATCGGCAATCCGGAAAGGGCGACGCTTTTTTTATTTCTGCTCTCGATTTTAAGCGCATTGATCGCTTTCGGCAGTTTTTTCATTTATCGGCAGCAGTTGTCAAACGTAACGGACGCGACCTTCCTGATTTTTCCGATCCTTTGGATTCTGGCTTCCGCTTGCGTTCTGTTTTTGTTGGCGACGCCTTTTTGGCGTTTTGCCGTGATTGTTTTCGGCGTCGCCGGGCTTGTAAAGATTTTACTGGACGCACGGCCGAAAGTAATTACGAATTTGCTGGAGAATCTTTTCTTTTTGTCGGCTTTCGGAATTTATCTCGGAATTTGGGCGCTTGATTTTTATTTTACGCCGGGCTGGTGGTTGAACATAATTTTGTCGGCAATCGCTTCCTTTGTGTTCTTTTGGGCAGGTTTCTCGGCAACTCCCACGTCCGCCTCGAGCCGGTTAATTTTTTCTTTGGTTTTATCTTTGCTTTTTGCGGAGATCGCTTGGACGATGCTGTTCTGGCCGCTGCATTTTCTTACCCTGGCTTTAGTTTTTTCTTGTCTTTTTTATCTTGCTTGGAGTTTAACGCGTTTTCATCTCATGCAAGCACTAACCAAAGAAAAATTGGTCGTTCATTCCTCGTTCGTAGTGCTTACCGTTTCTTTTTTGCTCATTGTGAGTAAGTGGTTTCCCAACACTTAAAAGAATGCGTTTTCGAAATTTATTTAATACAGAACTTAAAATTACTGTCGGCCGACTGATCGTGCTGCTGGTTGTCATTTTTCTTTTGTCGGGACTCTCCACCGGTCTTTTTTTAAACTTCGTGTTCCCACACCTAACCCAAATCCCCGGGTTACGCCTATTAAACCCTCGTTATCCGGTGGTGATTAATAAGACCGAGCGGGTTGTCATTAATGAGTCTATTAACATCTTGGAGGTTTATCACCGGTTGCGCAATACCACTGTTGCAGTTGTGGCGACTTCGGCTTCAGAAGAGCAGGCTTCCCCCGGGACGTTTATCCATCGGCAAGGCACGGGGTTAATCGTGTCCACCGACGGTTTGATTTTTACCAGCCAGGACATTGTCGGCGCTGGGCCCGGTAAGTTGTTGGCAGTTTTGAGCGACGGACGAAGTTTCGACGCGCGTGTGCTGGGTCTGGATCCTAAGTCGGATCTGGCGGTTTTGAAAATCGAGGCGGACACTTTGTCGGCGCCCCAATTTGTTGATTCCAGCGACTTGACGGTGACCGAAAAGCTAGTGGCGGCCGCAGCCGGTTTGGGCTGGCCCGAACCGCCGGCTCTGGTCGTTGCTGTCGAGCGGTTACCGACCAGCCACGCTATTTTTCCTCGATATTTTTCGGCGGACCGAGCGTCAGATCGGGTCGGGGTTTTTCCGGCTTTATCTTCAAGCTACGAAGGGGCGGCGCTTGTCAACCGAGACGGCAAAGTGGCGGCGCAGGTTTTGGGCGGGGAAGTTGTTCCCGGAGAGTACCTAGAGTCAACCCTAAGCGCGTTTTTATCGCAAGGCGGTTTTTCACCTGCTCGCTGGGGTCTGCAGTATGTTTCCGTGGGTCCGGCTTTGGCGCGAATTTTTGGGCTGCCTGCTCGGTATGGGGCTTTGGTTTTGTCACAGCCCGGTTCGCCGGCCCTCGTGTTTGATGGGCCGGCGTATCGCGCCGGTTTGCGCGAGGGAGATTTTATTT
>JACQJK010000089.1 GCA_016205055.1 Candidatus Doudnabacteria bacterium | reverse complement strand
CTTAATTGTTTTCTGATCTTGGCTTCCGAGGGTATCTGATTCAAAAAAGCAATCATAGAACAAGGCTTAATTATTTACTACGTTCATTCTAACCTTGTTCCAACTGCCCTAGTATACCCTGGAAATTTGGCCTGGACGAGATGGGGTTTTTATGATATAATAGCTTTACGATTCATCTCGAAGTTCCGAGATGGAGCCAAAAGATCGAGGTTTTTTGAAAAACTTCGACAGAAACAAAAACCATTCCTGATCAGGCGAAAATAGCCGGGCAGGTATTACCTCTCCCTGACCCTACCCATCCCAAGGAGAGGGAAAAGGAGCGGTTCTAAAAAAATAAAGCTCCCCAGCCTAAAGGCTGGTGTATTCCTTGAGCCTTTGGGCTCTGCGGAATACGTCGCCGCATCGGCATTCGCCGATACATTGCGGCTCCCGGAGCTACTGTTATCCCCTCCGCCTTCGGCTTCGGGCTTGGCTTCATCCCCGCGCTTGAAAGCGCGGGGTATTCGCCTCAGGGACAATAAAAAATCAAACCAAAAACACATGCACGCCCGCTACCAAGCGGAACGCTTGATTACGTTATCAGAAGCCAGAAAAGCCAGCGGTTATACTTCCGACCACCTGGCGTATTTGTGCAGGAATGGTTTTTTGTGGGCGGAAAGACAGGGGAGAATGTGGCTGACCTGCGAGCTGGCGGTTGCGAATTATAAGCGGGTTTTGGAGTATGCCAAAAAACCGGTGAAACTTGATGAACAAGAGCGGATTTTGGGTCAATTAAGTGTATCTAGCCAATCGCGAGCGGTACCTGCGATGGATTCTTTTGGCAAACTGGCAAGACAAGAACTGGAAGAAACCGGTAAAGCGCCGCGTTCGCGCCTTGTTGCGATTCTAGACACACCAGCGCCGGTTTTGACCAAAGCAATTCTGCGCATGACGGCCGATTTTTTTCAAAAGGTATCGGAAAACTTGCAAAAACAACCGTTCAGCATTCCGAGCAAGCGCGTGGCTTTTTCCCTCGCTTTTTCCTGGCTGCCGGTGCTCGAGGCGCCTGTTAATTTGCCCATCGGTACCTTACCTTTTTACCTCCAAGCCAAGCGCCCGATATGGCAGCATCCTTTGGTCCTGGCTCCGGCTTTTTCGGCAATAGCCGGGATTTTACTCATGTTGTTGATGCCGAATTTTTTGCAGACAACTCCAGCTTTTTACAATCAATACGTCAACGGGACAAGCAATTTGTCCAGCGGCTCGGTTGCAATTGACGCCTTCTTGAGCCGTGCGCGCCAACGGGAGCTCGGTTTTCAAAAGGGCAATTTACCGGGTAATCTGATCACATCCGATATTCCCACTCAACTTGGCCCTGGATCGCCGCCGATTGATTCCGATCAAGCCAAACTCCTGTATCTTTCGATCGCGCTTTTTCAAGCAGCGCACCTGCCTGTGATCAAAGACCTTTCTATAAGTTTTGAGAAAGAACTCGTTGCCGGCAGGCCGGGAAGCGAGCAAATTTCCGGTTTGATGATTCAGAACACAGCGCAAGCTGATACTGGCATCGGTGTTATGGCGTTAATTTCTTTTTCGGGTGATACCATGTTCGTTGAAGGGCAAAACTCCACACTCTTTAGAATCTTGACTCAAGTTTTTCTCGACAGAGAGCCGTCGCGGCCGGTTGCTTTTTGACAGTTTTTCATGTTTTTGCTATAATGGAAACACGTTCGCAAAGCATCTCTAAGGAAACAAAAACAAAAAACAATAAGAGCGAGGTCGCAAACGGAGCGTTTTTTTGGCAATAGCACGAAAATTTTGCCGGAAAAGTCTCGATTTCGCACTGACAACATGGGCAGTCTTATGTCTTCTTACCAGAAGAAGTATATTTCTTTAAAAGACGCGAGCATTATTTCGGGTTATACCGTTGCCGAGTTGCGGAATTTCTGCAAGATCGGACTGGTTCCACACCGAAAAATAAAGCGCCAGCTTTGCGTTAGGTTCGATGCGTTTGAAAAAATTAACGAACATAAATCAAAAGCCGTGCCGCAAAGCGCAAGCCAAGATAAAATGAAGCCGAGCTCCGCGTCCCGCTCACAAGTTGTTCCGTGGAAAGAGGAATTGAAAGGGCTGGTGCCTTTTACAACTCCTGCCCCGGCTGCAGTAAAAATTCTGGAACCGGTCGCTTTTGCGGCGGCGCTGGTTATGAGTTTGCATTTAGGTCTGACTCCGACGGTTGTAGACCGGATGGTTTCGATGCTGGCCCTTACTCACGCCACCGCCGAGTACGCAAGCCAGTCAGCCGAGGACTTGATGGTATTGTCCGGCGAGCAGGCGGCGGGGTTTGTGGGGTTAAGCGCAGGGTCGCTTAATCTAGCAAGTGAGGCGGCGGAAAGTTTAGCCAGTCATTCGGCGAAGATTTTGGCGAGCGCAGTCAAAGTATCCGGCGGAACACTTGCGTATATGGGCGCGCTAACAGAAGATTTAATTAGCACTTCTGTGGATGTGGCTTTTGTGATTGGCGGACAGGTGAGCGGGATAAAACCCTTGCCGGACGATGCAAGCGGGTATGTTGTGAGTCAAGGAGCGGTTGCCGGGGCGTTTTCCGAAGAGGCCGACACTGATGGGTCGGTCGGGGCCGAGGAAAGTTTGTTGGAGCAGGCGTTAATTGGTATCGCCGACGGCGCGGACAAGTTTGAACGAGTGGTTTTGGAAATTGACGAGAGGGCTTATAACGGTTTGATCGAAACTTTGCAATTTGAGTCCCTGGACCCGATCATCCAACAAACCTTCCGTTGGTGAGTGGTAATTTTATAAATCCTCGGAGGGGAAAACCCGTCCGCCTTAGGCGGACCCTTCCGATCGCCCCTCGGCTTCGCTCGGGGCTGCCTCCCCTTTCCTAATGTGTCCTCCGGTCGGGGGAACATGAGACCTCCGGACTGATTCTAAACCCAGTCCGCTCCGCGGCCGTAACAAAATAAAAACCCCGACCAAAGCGTCGGGTTTTTTTCACCGGTACAAAGTTTCAAAATTTGAACTTCACCAGTTCGTTGCCGACGATGCCGTACATCGTTTTATTTTTTTCATCAACGAAGATGTCTTTTAGCTCATGAAAGCGCTCCGAAACCAGTTGGCTGACTAAACCGCCCTGTTTGTTCAAAATCACCACTCGCGTGTGGGTCGGATCCACAATATACAGCCAATCCAGGTTTTGGTTGGTAAATATTTTTGTGGCGTTTTCCAAACCTTCTTTGAGCTGCGGAGCGGAAAAGTTCTGTTTTTGACCGCGGGTGAATTTGATCAGGGTTTGGTTGGCCAGAACATAAATATTGCCGTCAATGGCCAGGTCCCGGGTTTGCTCAAAGCTAAAACCCTCTTTCAGCCACGCTTCTTCTTTGGCAATTCCTCTGACGCTGACCGGATAACGCCAGATTTGGTCGCTTGCTTCGTCCAGCGAGTAAAGCCGGCTTTCGTAATTTTTTAGCGATATCATTTGCCGGCCGGTATCCGCGATGGGTGTGCTGGTGGCAAACAGGGGAGAAAGCGCCGGCGGGCTGGTAACAAGTTGGTAAAACCGTCCAGTTTGGCTTATGAATACTGCGGCGTTAAGTTGGGGCACAAAGTCCCCAGTCGCCAAGTTTTCCGGGACAGTTCTGGATAGCTCCAAACCCGCGACTTGACCTGTCGATGATTCAAAATTCTCGAATGCTTCGGTGAAAGAGTTAAACGCCAAAAATCCGGAAGGAGTTTTGATCAGTTTGTCCGGCGTTTTGGAAAAGGTTGCCGCAGTTTCGATTTGTTCGATTTTTGCGATTTTGTTGAGTTGCTGGGATAATCGGGCAACGGCGGTTGCGAGTTTGACGGTTTCGGACGGAGCAAACTCGGCTCTTTGGAGTTTTTCCAAAGTTTCCTCGGCGGAAATTAACGCCGCGCGGGCGCGGTTCTCGTCGCTGTAGATAAGCGCCGCTTCGGCGTCCGTGACGTTTTGTGAAGTTTGCTCTAATAGTGTTTGCAGCTCGCCCCGCACTTGTTTTTGCGAATTTCTGATGTTGGAATAAATTAGATTTGCGATCAAAAGGACTATCGCCAGGATAAACGCGTAAAAATAACGTTTCTTTGTCATGCGCCAGCCGGGATTTTTTAGTTCGGCAAGCGTCGGGAGGCCGGTTTTGGCACTAACTGGCCGCCGAGAAAGTTTGGCAAGCAGCCACTGTAAAAATTTTCCGGTCCACCTCAAGACGAAATTTAATACCGCTCCGGCGCCAGCCATGACTTTTGCTTGGGTGGAAACGTTAGTTTCTTCTTGGTCGGAAAGCAAAACGTGGGAAGAAGGAGAAATAAGCGGGACCAGTTCTTCATCTGACAATTGAGATTTCGTCACCAAGTTAACAATGACGCCGGCAAAGGCATCGGCTGGGTCGGCATCAGTTTTGAGCGTTTCGATGATTTCCTTGCTGGCTTGCGCAAGGGTGGCTTTATCCAGCAATCTTTTTAGTTTTTCCAAAGAAATATAGTTAAAAAGCCCGACTGTGGAGAAAAGCAGTAGGTCGTCAGCGGCAACAGCGCCGGAGACAAAGTTGGAAAAAGTTTTTAGAGGATGGGGGGCGACCGCAGAAGCGGAATTTTCCGAAATTTTGTGAAATTGGCCATCGCGCAGGAGCATGGCGGCCATTTGCCCGGTTTCCGAAAGTACAAGCGTGTTTTTAGTAATCGCGGCGACTAAGCCGTTTAGCCGCCGGTACCAGCCGACCAGACCGCGCTTGGTCATACTGGACAGTTCGTTGTTGAGGTTAGTTAGGGCTTTTTCAAAGGTAGTTTCGTTGACAGAGCGTTCGGAGAAATAGGTATTTTTGAGATTTTTTACCAGGGCTTGGGCAAGTTTTTCGTGTTCGGCTTGTTTTTTGGTTGCTTTTGACTTTTTGTCGCCTTTAATTTCCATCAGAAAAAATAAATGAACGGGCTGATCCGTTCTGATCGTTTCGTGAAAAAGGGAAACAAAATTGTTCGCCTGTTTGGCGTTGGGGAGGAAAATTTGGCTGACGGACGGTTGAAGCGGCATAATTATGTTTCCAAAGCGGCTCGTTTGGGCTTTTGAAGAGGTTAGTTTTTGGACAGTCGAATTGGTCGGCTTGTGCGGCTGGAGAACCGCGGCAGCGAGCCGGCTTGAGGGATTTTTTTGTGCTTTAACTATAGTACAAAAATCTCGCTGCAGTCAATTTACCCCGTTACCAAAAGACCATGGGTGTCATAGCGGGATACCTTTGCACGGTGTCCCATCAACCCGTGGACGAATCCCGTTAGAAGTCAGACGTCCAAGGATATCTGCCGGCACGTGATCGTGCCAGACTTCTGACGGGGTGAATGGTGTTGAAAGGCGTGATAGCCGCTAGCCCAAATGCCGCGAGTGCGAGCCGGTGGTAACGGGGTTTACCTTTTTCCCCACATTGCCAGCGGGTTTTTAGCATGCTATCATGCTTGGTGATATGAATAAGATTTTTTTTGACAGTTACGACAAAAGGAAAATCTTAACGGTTTTGATGCATTATCCCAACCGGTCGTTTTCGGCAACCGAAATCGGCCTGCGCACGGGCACCAGCACGCTGCGCGCCAAAAATCTTTTGCAGGCGTTTGCCAAACAGCATTTGGCAAATTCTTTCGATAAATCCCCAGAGCGTTATTTCCGGATCAACCGGCGCTCGATGTGGTACCCCGAGATCGAAAAAATATTGGAAGACGAAAAGCTGATTGACCGGCCGGTCGTGGAACGATTGATTTTAGCCCTCCCCAATCTGAAGTTCGCCGCGTTATCCGGCTTATTCGTGGGACGGCCAAAGGCGCAAATAGATTTATTGCTGGCAGGGGACGTGAGTGAAGAGCGGGCAGAACGGGTCGCGGGGGAGCTTAAGGAAATTGTGGGGAACGAGGTCAATTATGCTTTAATGTCAGAACAAGAATTTTTGAACCGGCTCTACAGTTACGATTGGTCCCTAAAAGAAGTTTTGGATTATGATCCGCTGATACTGCTTGACCGTCTGACAGTGCGAAAAAATGCCAAAGGGACGAATCGGGTAAAGTTTTTTTACGGGGTGAAAAAATGACCCACCTTCGCTCAAGTCCCCGGCTCCTGCGGGGGAATAGATAGCGGGTCATCCGCCGAAGCTTTAGTGAAGGCGGATGGAGGAGCTTCACATTTTTTTTGATCGTTGCAAACAGGTTAAAGAGCTAGCGTACGAACGATTATGGAAGCATACCTGCGGCAAATTTACGCCATCTATTATCAGTTCTTGAGTTATTTTCCTCCCCGGTACCACTTTATTGTTTCCCTGGCACTGGCCTTGTTGCTGGTCTATGCGATTTACAAAGTCATCAAGCGCAATTTTATCTTTATTATTCTTCTGGTGCTCCTGCTTCCGCAGTCGGTTCCGATTCTCAAGACCGTTTGGGAGGGAGCTTTGAAGATCCTGGAGTTTTTGATAAATAGGCGATAGCGACCCCTCGACTCGGGCCCCGGCCTTGTGAGCCGGGGGATCCTCGCTCGGGATGTCGTCGTCCAAATCCTGCGAGGGGCGTAAGAGGGGTCGCCCTGAGCAGGGCCGAATGGGCGACGAAAGTTGGGTGCCACGGGCTCTGCCCGTGGG
>JACQJK010000087.1 GCA_016205055.1 Candidatus Doudnabacteria bacterium | reverse complement strand
TGGCGCCAGGCCGATAAATATAATGTTCCGCGGATTTGTTCGATCAATAAAATCAATCAAACCGGCGGGGATTTTTACCGTTCGCTCGACTCCATTCACAAGCGACTTTCCCAAGACGCGCTGCCGCTGCAGATTCCCATCGGTTTTGAAAAGGACGTGTCCGGCGTGGTGGACTTGGTGCAGATGAAGGCCTATCGCTATAAAGATTACACCGACAAAGAGTTTGAAATAACCCAGATACCGGGAGAACTTTTGGAGAAAGCCAAGCAGTGGCGCCATAAACTCGTGGAGAAGGTTGTTGAGTTTGACGACGCCGGTATGGAAAAATATCTGTCGGGAACCGAATTATCGGAGTCCGAGCTTCTTGCCGCCATCAGAAAAGCGGCCCAGTCCGGAAAATTTTTTCCGGTCTTGGGCGGCGACAATCGCGGGATTATCGTCCAGATGATTCTTGACGCGGTGGTTAATTTCTTGCCCAGCCCCACGGATCGCGGCGAGGTTTTGGGCATGAAGCCGAAAACCGGCGAGGAGCTAAAATATCATCCGCAAGACAGCGAGCCGTTTGCGGCTTTGGCTTTCAAAATCGCCACCGATCCGTTTGTCGGGCGGTTGGCGTTTTTCCGGGTTTATTCCGGGACGTTGTCCACGGGGACTTACGTCTTAAATTCCCGTTCAGGAAAAAAAGAACGCGTGGGACGCATGGTCAGGATGCACGCAGACAAGCGCGAGGAGGTCAAAGAAGCATTTGCCGGTGATATCGCGGCTTTGGTTGGCCCAAAAGACACCTTTACCGGCGACACTTTGTGTACCGAGGCGCATCCCATAGTTTTGGAAAAGATCGTGTTTCCTGAACCGGTCATCTCCGTGGCCATTGAGCCCAAGTCGAAAGCCGATCAGGAAAAGATGGGCATTGCTTTGTCGAAACTGGCCGAGGAAGATCCGACTTTCCGAGTTTCTTCCAACGAAGAAACGGCGCAAATCATCATTTCCGGAATGGGCGAGCTGCATTTGGAAATTATCGTTGATCGGATGAAACGAGAGTTTTCCGTTGCAGCCAACGTCGGCGCGCCCCAGGTGGCGTATAAAGAAACCGTCACCCGAAAGGTGGAGATCGAGGGTAAATATATTCGCCAGTCGGGCGGGCGGGGACAGTATGGCCACGTTTGGCTGCGGATGGAACCGAAAGAACGGGGTACCGGCAATGAATTTTTAAACGAGATTGTAGGCGGCATAATTCCGCGCGAGTACATTCCAGCCGTGGAAAAAGGCGTAAAAGAAACGGCGCAGTCCGGGGTGATTGCCGGTTTCCCTGTGGTTGACGTCAAAACCGCTCTTTTCGACGGCAGTTTTCACGAGGTGGATTCTTCCGAAATTGCTTTTAAGATCGCCGCTTCCAAAGCGTTTTCCGAAGCAGTGCGCAGCGGCGGGCCAATCCTGCTTGAGCCGATAATGAAAGTGCAAGTCTTGATGCCGGAAGAATCCATGGGAACGGTGGTGGGTGATTTAAACGCCCGACGCGCCAAGATCACTTCCATGGAAGACCGGGCTGCTCGCAAGGTTGTGGACGCGCAAGTGCCGCTTGGGGAAATGTTCGGCTATGCCACCCAAGTTAGGTCCATGACCCAGGGCCAGGCGATTTTCACCATGGAGTTTGATCACTACGAACCCGTGCCGGCGCAGGTGCAGCAAAAGATTTTAGAAGGCGTAGGCAAGGTCCGGGTGGGGCATAAGGCGTAAAAGAAAAATGTGTTTAATCATTGTTAAGAAGTCGGGAGTGCTGAAAAAAGGTGCTGGGGATCGTCATGCCAGAGGCAGATCCCCGCCTGACGAACGGGCAGGCGCCTCCGGCGGAGAAGGGGAAAACCGCCCGCCGAAGGCGGGTCGGCCTCCGGCGGAGGTTTTCCCCTCCGGGTTCATTCATGATTCGGAATTCATAATTCTGCGTAGAATATGAGCGGCTTTCAAAAAATCCTTCAAATGATTCAAGACGGTGAAGAGAAAGTGATTATTGCCGACCAGCAGGGGGAACCGCGGTTGGTCGTCTTAAGTTTACCTGAATATGAACGGTTAAAGAACGGTTCTGGCGACCTCTTCGACTCCGCTCAAGGT
>JACQJK010000088.1 GCA_016205055.1 Candidatus Doudnabacteria bacterium | reverse complement strand
GTACTATCTGGTTTTTACGTGCTTCTAATCTGAAAAAGCGCCGTCGCAAATTTCTTTCCAGTTGCCAAGATCATCCATATCATCCAATTCGTAGGAAAGATCGTGGCAGTAATCCATGTCTTCCGCGTCAAGCAACGCTTCTATCGTGCTGATAAAAGCTTGGGAGCGGGAAAAACCGATTCTAATCGGCGCGTTAGCTGCTATAGTTTGGCCTGTTTTTGTAAATAGCTGCACAAGCACCGCTCGACTTTCCGTCCTTGCATGTATTTTTTGAAAAAGTAACGCTCTCGCTTCGGCGCGTTTTATCGCCCGCTCCTCGTTGATTAAATAAATTCCCCAACCGAAGATATTAAGGACAAACAGAACCAGGCAAGTGATACTTATAAATTTTAATCTTAAAGTTGAATTGTTCATATGTTATTCAATAATGCAGTCATTGGCATAATACTCAAATGCAGTCATTGGCATAATACTCAGCTAAATCATCTAAAAGGTCATCCCAGTCTTCAGAAGACAGGGGCGTGTCTTCATCCACATCTCCCCATAATTCTTCCACATTTGCGCAAAATTCGTCTACGGCTTTCCCCCTAGAAAAATCTATAACCGGCCGGTTTGATCGGATTTCGGCTTGCATTTGAGCTAACGTGATTTTTGCCTGCGCGACAGTCGGTTTTGAGTTGGTAAGAACACTAACCGCCCTGAGGACCGCTAACTTGCGGTTATTTTTTTTAATCTGTTCACTAATAATCAAACCAGAGATTACGAGCGCTGCGACTACAAACAAAGCCAATAATGCTTGTTTTTTCTGAATTTTGTTTCTTATAAGTTGGTTCACGGCCATTTTTAAATTCAAGTTAAATTTTACAAATCCGTCGGCACTTGTCAAAAACCCAATTTTTGCTATGCTTCCTCTTACTCAAAAGGAGGGATTGTGAATTTTCTAAAAATCATGGGCGTAAGTCTTTTCGGAGTTGCAACTTGGGGTTTGCCCCAAATTATCTCGTCAACGGAGGCTCCAGACCCCAAAATATTGCAAGAAATAAAGTCGCAGATTCAGGAGTGGCTTGGAGAGAAAGATCGGAAGTCGTTTTGGCTCTTCGGGCATGCTGTCACTATCCAGAAGATCCAGAATTCGGAAATTTCATGGGTCGTCCGGTTTGCCCAAAGCCACACCTCGTTTGAAGTAAACGGCAAGGACGACAAGGTAACTCATAATTGGACTAGGAACTGGCGCGAGGCGGCAAGCGTTTCTGATCTTAAGTTTCTCCTGCAATCGCTCCGCATAGGATTGGGCAAAGAACCTACGCCGAGCGGACGGGTGACTAGCGAGTTGGAAGGCTGGCTGCGACAAATTAAAACTCGCCGCAACCACGATATCCGCTCAAAGGTTCTTATCAAATAGTCAAGTTCATTGATCTTCACTTCTAACCGAGGTGAAGTTTTTTGTTTATCCGGCACCGGAAAAACTTTGGACGGAAGCTTATCTATTCTCATTTTTCCTGCGCCATCAGGTGGAAATGCAAATATGTGACCTGTTGCTGCCCAGGACCATTGGTGATGACCTGATAATCAGATAATCCTTTTTCCTTGACGATCGCACGGATGACCGCGAATGCGTCCATAATGTATGCTTGGTCTTCGGAAGATACCTCTCTGATATTTTTAATATCCTTCTTTGGTATCACCAGGTAGTGAATCGGGGTTTCCGGATAAGGATGAGGAATGACTATGCTCTTGTCCGTTTCCTTGACCAAGTTAGGAGGCGACCCGGGGTACTTTTGTATGCCGACAGAAGCAATTAGCCCCAGGAGCTCCTGGGAACTAAAACAGTTATTTTGGCAATCTTTGATTTCTAAAAACGTCCTCGGCTGAGTGTCCGAAAACAAATAAGCGCCCAAAGCCGCACCGAATAGGAAAATTAAAATATACTTTAACATTATCGTTGATCGATCTTATTTGAATTTTTTCCTCTCCAAGCAAGCCAAAACTTTTTGAAAAACGGCATTGTTAAGGTGGAAATCATGAAAGCTACAGAGGGCACAAGCGCGTTAAGCCAGGGGTCGGGAATTGAAACCGCCCAAAGGTAGGCGGCAATGGCAAGGTAAGTGAAGACCGCCAGCAGAATTTTTCGCGTATAGCTTGTTTCCCAATGCTTGTCTTGCTCTACTTTCTCGTTTCGCTCCTCGATTTTTTTGATTCTTTCTTCAAGAGAATTTGGCATTTTAGAAACTCGATCAAAATTTAATCTTGAGTTTCGAAATAGTTTTTTCGCGATTTATACGCTTCTAGGGTCAGCTTGGCATACTCAAAAATCGGTTCGGGAAGATCGTCCAAAGGATAAAAGCCGACGCCTTCTATTCTTTCGGGTTCTAAAACTTTTGGCTCTCCGGAGATAATGTCCGCTGTAAACGACAGGTCTATGTAGTGCTTGCCGTATTTAATCACGCTGGCACAATCCAAGAATTTAATATTCCCGATTTCAATTCCCAATTCTTCTCTCGCTTCCCTTTTTACCGTATCTATCGGGTGCTCGCCGTACTCGACGTGACCGCCGACTGTTCCGAATTCCCCGTGCCCCAAAGCTCCTCTTCTTTTGGTCATCAAAACCTTCCCGTCCTTAATAATCAAAACTCCAGCGCCGACCTTGATAGTGTCGTTTTTCATTTATTTACGGCTTTCGGCTTTCTGCACGTTAACTTTATGCTCCTCGGTATTTAGCAACCCGCACTTCTTATACTTTTTACCGCTGCCACAAAAACACGGGTCGTTGCGGCCGATTTTTTCATGGCCTGTTCCTCGCTCCGCAAAACGAACGGCTTGCTGAGTCTGCTGGGGAGCGACGCGTAGTTCAACTTTATAAATCGTGTAAACAATTTGCTTGTCTATTTCGGCCAGCAAACGTTCGAATAAAGAAAAGCCCTCTTTTTTAAACTCAATCAGCGGATCTTGCTGGGCATAACCGCGCAGGCGCACGCTGGAGCGCAGGTGATCCATGGTATCCAGGTGCTCCATCCATAAGGTATCAATGGCGTTTAACACCACCGCTCGCTCCATGGCTCGCATCACCGACGCGCTAAATTTCTGCTCTTTTGCTTCATATACTTTGCTGGCTAAATCGAAATAATGCTTTGCTCGTTCATCCGCCGCAAGCGCTGCTGACAGGTCCGATTGTGTCAAAGGAAAAATCCTATTTATCATTTCCAGGTCTCTCGATTTTTTATCAGTCGCCTCGCTTTCTTGCTCCGCAGCTTGCAAAAGCCCGGTCAACTCGACTTCGATTTTTTTCAGGATCTCCGATTTCAAGTCGCTGTCCGGTTTTAACACTCTGTCTCGAATGCGGTAAATCACTTCCCGCTGCTTGTTCATCACGTCATCAAACTCCAAAACGTGTTTTCTGATGTCAAAATTCAATCCCTCGATCTTTTTTTGCGCCGACTCGATCACCCGTGAAACTAGCCCATGTTCAATCGGCATATCGTCAGGCACGCCGATCGTGGTCATTAACCGCTGCACGCGGTCGCCGCCGAACAGGCGGATCAAGTCGTCCTCCAAGGAAATAAAAAATTGAGAAGAGCCCGGGTCGCCTTGTCGTCCGGAACGACCCCGTAATTGATTGTCAATGCGGCGCGCTTCGTGCCTTTCTGTTCCGATCACATGCAGACCGCCCAAACTTTTGACTTGTTCTGCTTTTTGCTGGTCAAAGGGGTGCCCGCCTAAGATAATGTCCACGCCGCGACCGGCGATATTGGTTGCCAAAGTTACACCTTTGATTCTGCCGGCTTGCGCGATAATTTTTGCTTCCTGCTCGTGGTTTTTTGCGTTTAAAACCTGATGAGGCACCCCGGCTTCGGTTAGGACTTTAGATAATGATTCATTTTTTTCAATCGATACCGTGCCCAGCAAAACCGGCTGGCCGCGGTCGAATCTGGCTTTAACTTCCGCGCCCAGCGCTTGATTTTTGCCCGCTTCGTTTTTAAATACCGCGTCCTCGGCGTCGTGCCTGATCATGGGGCGGTTGGTGGGAATGACGATGGGATCAAGGGCGTAAATTTTCTGGAACTCCTCGGCTTCCGTAACCGCCGTGCCTGTCATTCCGGCCAATTTGGGATAAAGTCGAAAATAATTTTGAAAGGTTATCGTAGCCAAAGTTTTTGACTCTCGCTCCACCGGCACGCCCTCTTTGGCTTCAATGGCCTGGTGGAGTCCTTCGGAGTACCGGCGCCCGGGCAGCAACCGCCCGGTGAACTCGTCAACGATCACGACTTCGTTATTATTTCTTACCACGTAATCGCGATCGCGCTTAAACAGGGTTTTGGCCCGCAAGGCCTGCTCCAGATGATGCACCGTGGTCACGCCTTTTTCCACGTAAATGTTGTCAATGCCCAGTATTTTTTCCAGCTTGGCGATGCCGGGTTCGGTCAAAGTCGCGCTCTTTTTTTTCTCATCAACTTTAAAATCCTCGCCCGCTACGAGGTTTTCGACAAGCCGCGCAAATTCGTAGTACTGGGTGGTCGAAGCAGTATCGGGCGCGGAAATGATCAGGGGAGTCCGCGCCTCGTCAATTAAAATCGAATCAACCTCGTCCACAATGGCATAATAAAGCTCCCGCTGAACTTTTAAGGCCGAATCAGGAACCATATTATCGCGCAAGTAATCGAAGCCAAACTCATTGTTCGTGCCATATGTGACGTCGCAGGCATAGGCCTCTTTGCGAGAGCAAGGAACCAGATTTTTCACGTCCAGTTCCAACAATTGAACAGAAACGCCAGATGAGTCCATCTGCGAGTCAACCGACTGTCGTTGGTACCTGAAAGCAATCTCGTGCTGGATCACTCCCACGCTTAAACCGAGATAGTCATAAATTTGCCCCATCCAAGAGGCATCTCTCCTGGCCAAATAGTCATTGACCGTAACTATGTGAACGCCTCTGCCGGCCAAAGCATTCAAGTAAACTGCATTGGTCGCCGCCAGAGTTTTTCCCTCGCCGGTTTTCATTTCCGCGATTTTTCCCTGGTGAAGCATTATTCCGCCAATTAACTGGACATCATAATGTCGCTGGTTAAGCGTGCGCTTGGCCGCCTCCCTTACTGCAGCAAAGGCCGCGGGAAGAATGGAATTGAGATAATCTTCTAGTTTATCAAATAACTCCCCCCTCCCCCCTCTTAATTTAAGAGGGGGTGAGGGGGCGTTATGGCTTTGAGTAAGGTCGCGAATCTCCTTCTGCCATTTTCTTGTCTTTTCAATCAGCTGCTCGCGCGAAAGACCCTCGAACTGCTTCTCGAGCGCGTTGATTTCATCCACTATTTTGTGAGCCGACTGAACTGGATCTTCGATCCCTAGAATTTTTCCGAGCAATCCCATAAATCAAATTATACCCAAAACTGGGCAATAAAAAAAGAGCTTGCGATCTTGCTCTTTCTAGCTTAATTTTTTTGCGGCCGGCGGAGCCGGCCGTTTACCCCGCGGCTTGCCGCGGGGATGAGCCTCGTCCGAAGCTCGGGGTTTGATACCCCGCGCGAGGACAGTATCAGGAAAGGGGAGGCAGTCACGAGTGTAGTCGAGGGGGGATCGTCATGCCAGAGGCAGATCTCCGCCAGAGGCGGATGGGCCTTCCTCCCGAGGAGGATCGGCCTCCGGCGGACGGGTTTTCCCTCCGAGTTCATTTATAATTCTATCTCACGCTTTTTCTAAACCCTGCGGATTGCGCTTCGGCTTCGGTTTCAAAGCAGAGTTCCGGAATGGTTTGCTTATAAGACGCCCCGCCGGGGAGATGATAAATTTTTCCCGATTGACCGATATTGCCTTTTATCTTCCCCACACAATTTTCTTGCCTTGCAGGAGCAACCGTCTCTACAGCAGGTTGCAATGCGGCGGGAGTGCCTTGCGATTGCGTTCCTTGAACTTTTGCATTATCATTTTGGTTGAGGTTGCTTTCTGGTTCTTCGATACGGATTTCCGGAGGAGTCGTGCGTGTTACGCTCATGCGTCCTAATCCGAAGGCCATAAGAAACACCAGCGCATAACCAATCGCCAAAGCAATTTCGCGCTGATTGTTTTCAAAAAATTTTCTCACTATTATCACGTTCGTAGACCTTTTACAAAATAACATTTCGGCCAATTTTTCCAAACTCCGGCTGCAAAATCCTCAAAGCTTCTCCGCTTAATTCAGCCATTAAACGTCGTCGCTTATTCGACTTTTTCGCTCGAAGTTTGTAAAAATTATCTCGAAAGCTTATTTTGTAAAAGGTCTTATGACTCTGGCGTTTCATCTCGGACGAGTGTACACTCTGTCCTTAGCGGAACTATACGCGGTCTTTGCACTCAAAAAGGTGACCTGGCGCATCAAGGAACTTTTCGGAGAAGTGCTAATCGCGGAGACGGATCAAAGTTTGGATGTCGCAAGCTTGCAAAAGCGGCTGGGCGGGATAATAAAAATCATACAAATAATAGACGTAATTCCTCTGCGTGGCAAATTGCCAAACTCGCTTTCGGCGGTCACTCAATCGTATTTTCACATCAACATCTTAAAAAGCTTGTACTTGGCCGAGAGCTCGAATAAAACGCAGTTTGGAGTAAGCATTTATCCCCTGGACAGAAAAATTCGGCTTTTCGGCTTAAACAAAAAAATCGGCTTGGACATAAAAAAAACCATGCAGAGTGCCGGCATCTCTTGCCGTTTGGTGATTCCGGAAGGTATTTCACTGGCGCTGCCCAGTGTTGCCGTCACAAATAATCTGATTTTGGAGCGCGGCGCGGAAATAGATTTAGTGGTTTCTGAAAAGCTGGTCTATGTGGGAAAAACTCTGACTGTTCAGGACTTTGCTGACTATGGCAGGCGCGATTACCAAAGACCGTTACGCGACGCGCGAGTCGGCATGCTTCCCCCGAAGGTGGCGCAGGTAATGGTGAATTTGGCGCGATTTCCTCCCGACGAAAAAAGACTTGCGCACAGTTTCCTGCTTGACCCCTTCTGCGGCTCCGGCACCATTTTGCAAGAAGCGATGCTCATGGGTTACCGGGTGCTTGGTTCGGACGCTTCCGAAAAAGCCGTGGCGGGCGCCGAACAAAATCTGGGCTGGATAAGAACGCGCTATAAACTTTCCCCCAATCGTTTCGAAGTCGTCGTGAGTGATGTTGCCGACTTGAGTAAAAATATTTCGGGGAAAACCCTGCTGGGAGTAGTTTCCGAAGGCACGCTGGGACCTCCTTACGAAAAACCCCCGGAGGGAAAGGAGGTCGAAGCTAATCTGAAAAAGCTGGGGCAGACCTATTTGGCGGCCTTCAAACAATTCAAAAAAATACTCCAGCCAGGACAAAAAGTGGTCATGGCTCTACCGGCGTACCGTATGGGAGAACAATATTGGTTTTTGCAAATTATTGACAAAATTGCTAAACTGGGTTACGATATCGTGGATCCCCTCCCAGAAAAGTTGCTCGCGCGTTATGGTTTTTTAAAAGTCACGAAACGAAACTCCATTATTTACGACCGCAAAGACCAGATCGTCGTAAGGGAAATAATCATCTTCCAACAAAAAGCTAATAAGATACCAGCTAAAAGCTAGTAATATGGCTCATAAAGCAGCAGGATCATCGACCGCCCTAGGTCGCGAATCTGAATCAAAACGTCTTGGGGTCAAGAAGTTCGGCGGACAAAAAATTTCGACGGGCGAAATCATCGTCCGGCAGCGGGGCACCAAATACCACCCCGGCAAGAACGTTAAGATCGGCAGTGACGACACTCTCTACGCGGTCGCAAACGGCGTCGTAAAATTTCGCAAAAAGAAAATGCCGCGGTTTACGGGTGCTCTTACCCGTCGCACAATCGTGGAAGTTGTCCCCTCCGGCACTTAAAACCCCGCTAGCGGGGCTTTTTGGACCTTACAACTGCTTTCACAAATCCGGCAAACATCGGATGCGGGCGCAGCGGCCTGGATTTAAACTCGGGGTGAAACTGGCTCCCGACGAAATAGGGATGCTCGGCCAGCTCAATCAACTCAACCAGTTTATTATCGGGGGTGGTGCCGGAAATAATCAAACCCTTTTTTTCCAACAAACCGCGGTACTTATTGTTAAATTCGTACCGGTGCCGGTGGCGTTCCGAAATCACTCTCCGCCCGCGCGCAGGCAGCACGCCGCTGGCTACGTACTCTTCCTCCATTTTGGTTCCCCGGCGGATTGCGCAGTCCCAAGCTCCCAAGCGCATGGTCCCGCCGTACCGGCGTTGTAAAAGCTTCTTTTCTTGATCCGGCATGATGTGAATTACCGGATGAGGAGTCTCGCGATCTACTTCGGTAGTGTTCGCGTTTTTGAGTCCCGCGACATTACGCGCGAACTCAATGGTGGCCATTTGCATGCCGTAGCAAAGTCCCAAGTAGGGGACTTTTTTTTCCCGGGCATACTTGATCGCCCTAATCATCCCCTCGGTCCCCCGACTCCCGAAACCGCCCGGAACGACGATACCGTCAAACCCGGCCAAGAGCTCCGACGCGCCGTGAAGCTCAATTTTACCGGAGTCAATCCAAGCAAGCTTGACGGCGACACCGCTGGCCCAGCCCGCGTGCTTGATCGACTCGATAACGGACACGTACGAGTCGGCGAGCTCGAAAGCGCCGGTGCCAAAGTATTTTCCTACGATCGCGATCTTGATTTCGCTTTTGATTCTTTTTACCTTTGTGACCAGCTTTTTCCAGGAGCTTAAATCTTTCTTGCGTGCTTTCAGCCCCAATTTTTCCAAGACAATCTGGCCGGCGTGTTGCCGCTCTAATATCACCGGCACTTCATAGATCGTTTTTACGTCCGGATTGGAAAGCACGGCTTTTTTGTCCACATTGCAAAACAGCGCGACTCGCTCTTTTCTTTTTTCGTCTATCTCCACTTCCGATCGGCCGACGATTATGTCCGGCTCGATCCCCATCGAGTTCAGCATGCGCACCGATTGCTGGACGGGCTTTGATTTCATCTCACCCAAGTAAGCCGGAATGGGTAAGTAAGCGACGTGCATGTGAAGAACGTCGCGGGGATGGCGGAGTTTCAAAATTCGGCTGGCTTCGAAAAAAATTGCGTTTTGGTACTCCCCGACCGTCCCCCCGAGTTCGATAATGCAAATTTCCGATCCCCGAGCCGCAAGCAAAATCCGCCGAATAATCTCATCAGTCACGTGCGGGATGGCTTCTACGTCCTCTCCGTTGTATTCAAACGATCGCTCTTTCCGCAAAACTTCCGCGTAAATCTGCCCGGTGGTCAGATAATTCGTTCGTTTCAATGGCTGATCAATAAAGCGCTCGTAATGACCCAGATCCTGATCGGTTTCGATTCCATCGTCCGTAACAAACACTTCTCCGTGCTCCTGCGGTCGGATGGTGCCGGCGTCTTGGTTCAGGTACATATCCACTTTTACCGGAGAAATCCGGAAGCCCTTGGCCTTCAGAATTGCGGCCAAGGAAGCGGAGCTGATTCCTTTACCGATGCCCGAGATCACTCCGCCGGATACGAAAATAAATTTGATTTTACTAGTTGACATAATGATTACATGGCGGAAACCTCTACAAAAAATTGCACTTTTCTGTCACCTGCGCCATAGAAAAGGTTGTGAGTTCCCGTCTTTTTTATGGCGACGGGAATAGAAACTAAATCAGATGTAAGCTCGGCGCCGAATTCCCGTCTAACCGCCTGAACCACTTCGCGAACATTGACACCTGCATAGAGCGTGCCCTGGGCGGCGATTTTTTTGCTCACGTGCGCGGTTTTTCCCGCCATGAATTTCAATACCTGCTCGTGGCGCGCAATTTGTTTTTTCTGAAGTTTTTTTTCTTGCTCCCGCTCCTTTAAAATTTTTGAGGACTCACGACTGCCCGCGGCCGCTGCTAAACGGTTGGGGAATAAAAAGTTGCGCGCGTATCCATCGTTTACCTGCATTATATCACCTCGGTTTCCCAAGTTATGCACACGATCGGTCAAAATCACCTTCATTTTAAAGTTTAATCAGATCTTAAATTTGCAAGTGCCTCCTGGTAGCGATTACGCTGGAAATCACCCCCAAACCTATGCCGACCCCAATTTGGATTATGATTAAAAGCCAAAAACCTTCGTGGAAAAAACTCGCTTGGGGAAGCCGAAAACCAAAAAAATTTGAGGCCCCGTGTTCCACGAAAGCCAAAAACGGGTAGATTAGGGACGAAGAAATTACTCCGCCGAAAATGCCGTAAGCGGTCCCCTCCACCAGATAAGGCCCCCGAATATACCAGTTGGAAGCGCCGACCAAGCGCATTATTTCTATCTCCTCGCGTCGGCTGAAAATTGTGAGCTTCAGCGTGTTGAAAGTCACCAAGACAGTCGTGCAACCGAAGATGACCGCCAGCAGGACTCCGAAATTCCGAATACCTTGAGTAATCGTATCAAGACGCTCAATCAACGCGCGATTATCTTCATAGTTTATTTCCTTAATCAACGGGTGAAAGCGCGAGCGCTCGATTTTTTGAATGAGGAGCGGGTACTGACCAAGATCGTGAGCGGTCACAACCAGAGTGCTGTCTAAGGGATTCGCCTCCAGTTCCAGAAGAGTGGCTTGGATTAAGGGATCATTGCCGTGGCGCTGTTTGAATTTTTCCAGCGCCGCTTCCGCGGAAATGAAATTTATGGACTTGACTTCCTCAAATTTCTCAAACTCCGCTTTGACCTCCGTAACCTGGTCATCCGTTGCTTCAGGCGTGAAAAAAATGCTCACGTCCACCCGGTCCTTGATCGTCGAAGAGGACAAATCGGCCAGCTGATTAACTACCAAGAGCAAACCCAGCACGCTCATGCTTATTCCCATAACAACCACGGCGGTGAGGGAGAGCAGCCGGTGTCGCCATAGGTTGACCAGTCCGTAGTTTATAACCCGCGATAACGAAATTAGAGTCGGCATGTTAAATTAGGTACCGCCCTCTCTTCTGATCATAAGTAATCTCCCCTTGCTCCAAAGTGACCACTCGTCGCTTTATTTTATTCACCAACGCCGCGGCGTGCGTGGCAAGAATGACGGTGGTGCCGAATTCGTTGATCTTCAGGAGCAGCTGCAATATTTCCAAGGCATTCTGATCGTCAAGGTTTCCGGTCGGCTCGTCGGCTATCAAAAGCGCCGGTTTGTGGGCAAGCGCCCGAGCGATGGCCACGCGCTGTTTTTCCCCGCCGGAAAGCTCGTTGGGAAAAGCCCCTCCGCGCGTTTTCAGCCCCACCAAATCTAAAATTTTGGGAACATCTGCGATGATGGCGGCATCGGGAAGCCCGCTCACTTCCATCGCAAAAGCGACGTTTTCGGCGGCGGTGCGCCTGGGCAGAAGTTTAATATCCTGGTAAACTACGCCGATTTTTCTCCTTAAATAAAACGAATCGGCGGGCTTGATTGCGGACAGATCCTGTCCTTCAATTAAAATTCTGCCGCTGTCCGGCCGTTCCTCCAAAGTGATCAAAGCGAGCAACGTACTTTTCCCGGCACCGCTTTTCCCGACCAGCGAAAGAAACTCGCCCTGCGATATTTCTAAACTGACATTTTTTAAGGCCACTACCTGTCCGCTTTTAAAAGTTTTGGTGATTTTTTGAAAGACAATCATTAACTTTGATCCTTTGAGCGTTTCTCTAAATACGCGGCGATAAAATCATCAAGCTCGCCGTCGAGAACTTTTTCCGGCGCGGTGCTTTCTAAGTCAGTACGGTGGTCTTTTACAAGCTTATAAGGGTGGAGGGTATAACTGCGAATTTGATTGCCCCACTC
>JACQJK010000085.1 GCA_016205055.1 Candidatus Doudnabacteria bacterium | reverse complement strand
TTCGAAAGAAAAGAAAGACAAAATATAAAAGCCAGATTTTCTAAAAAAACGCCAAAAAAGATGCAGTTCTCCGTACCGCAATTCACCGAAGTCGAAGACCGCATTATTGGGCCGCTGACGCTCAAGCAGTTTTTGATACTGCTGGCCGGAGCCGCCGTTGTGTTTTTGCTTTTTCGCTTGATTGGCAACCTGGTTGTTTTTATTATCGCTTCCTTGCCGATAGTGGCCGTGACCATGTTTGCCGGCTTCGGCAGCTATAATGGGAAGTCCATGGGCCAGCTGATTTTGTCGGGCTTGAATTTTGTCACCGAGCCGACTTCGTATATTTTTCACAAAACATCAGCCCTGCTGCGCACCGCGCGCGCCAAACAAAAAAAAACCGTCATGCCGGCCACTGTTTCGCCCGCCGCAGCCGGCGAACAGCTAAGCCGTTTGCACCGCTTGGCTTATATCCTTGACCAAGACATTAAAGCCGAAGAAACTTTGTTGAAAGAAAAATACGTGCATTTGAAGTGAGTAGTGAGCATTTTTTACTACTCACTACCAACTACAACCTACCCACTATGGCAGAGTTAGAGATGCAGCAACAAAAAGGAGGCGGGAAAGGCAGTTCAACCCAGCATTTTTTGTTAATCTCCGAAGTTCGTTCCGACGCGATCGTTACCAAAGACGGCGGGCTACGGGCGGTGATTGTCGTGTCCAGCACGAATTTCGTGTTGAAGTCTCCGGACGAGCAGCAAGCGATAATCGCCCGTTATCAATCGTTTTTGAACGCGCTGGACTTTCCTTTACAAATTTTGATCCAGTCGCGGCGACTGGATATTAAAGGATACTTGGAAAAACTTCGGGAGTTTCAAATGCAGCAAGCCAATGAATTATTGCGGGTGCAGACCGAAGAATACATCGAGTATGTTTCCAAACTTTTGGAGCTGGGGAACATCATGAGCAAGATTTTTTTGGTCATCGTGCCTTATGCGGGCGGGATCGTGACTAAGCAAGGACTTGTTAAAAAGGTTGTCGGATTTTTTAGCCCGGCTCAAGAACTTTACATGGAGAATGAGCGCTTTATGCAGAATTTGGGAGTGTTAAACGACCGGGTAGGGCGGGTGCAAAACGGTCTTTCCTCAATGAGTTTGCGAACCTTGCGGTTAAACTCTCAAGAATTGGTAGAGCTAATTTATAATTCGTATAATTTAACCGCGGTTCACAGTGACATTATCACGGCGCAGACTGCTATCCGCACCAGTCCTTAACGCGCTTCCGAAAGCTGAAAGAATCGAATAAACGCGCGAACGATTTCCTTTCGTCACTTTCTATGATACGAGTTTCAAGTTTCAAGTTATAAAATTTTTCATGGCCCGGTTTACCGTAGATAAAATTTTTGGTGAAGCAAACAAAGACAACGCGCCGGATCCGTTCGCTGACGAGCCGAAGCGTCCATCGATTAAGGATGCCCCGAACGTAAAAGAAGAGCCAGAGGGCGACAGCCCCACTGCTAATCCGGTTTCAGCCAAACCCTCACCACCCTCCCTTGCACGGACCAGTCCCGCCACGGTTGCTAAATTGTTTGCTAGAGCGCCCGGCGAAGCTGCAACCGGTCAAACTCGTCCAGGCGTATCTGACAAAATCACCCGGATCTTGCCTAAATCGCTTTTTAAGCGGGGCGGGGAGGAAGATGAGGAAGAAACCCCGCGGCCCAGTAAAACCTTGGCCCACGAGCTTTTGGAAGCCGAAAAGCGGTTTCAAGAGGGTTTGACGTCTTTAAAAGACATCATCGCTCCGTCGGCCGTGAGGGTGAATCCCAATGAGCTGGAAATTACCGGCGTGTACGCCCGGTCGTTTTTCGTTCTGTCTTATCCGCGGTATTTATCGTCCAATTGGCTGACCAGCATCATTGAGTTGGATGCGACCTTGGACATTTCCATGTTCATGTATCCGCTGGACAGCGGGGAGATTTTAAAGAAACTGCGCACCAAGGTTGGCCAGATTCAGTCGAGCATCATCATTTCCCAAGAGAAAGGCGATGTTAGGGACCCGATGCTGGAAACGGCGTTTCGCGACGTGGAAGAACTGCGCGACAAGTTAATTCAAGGCACCGAGCATTATTTCCGCTTAGGGCTGTATTTTACCGTTTACGGGACGACCTTGGACGAATTAAATAAAATTTCTTCCACGATCGAGGCCTTTTTGGGTTCTAAACTCGTGGTCGTGAAAAAAGCGTTTTTGCAGATGCGGCAGGGCTTTGACTCCACGCTGCCTTTGGGCGAAGACGAATTGGCCGTGGGCAGTAATTTAAACACCGAACCGTTGTCCTCGACTTTTCCGTTCGTGTCTTCCGACCTGACCAGCAACGACGGCATTTTGTACGGCATTAATATGCACAATAACAGTTTGATTTTGTTTGACCGGTTTCAAATGGAAAACGCCAATTCGGTGGTGTTTGCTAAATCCGGCGCGGGCAAATCTTACGCAATTAAGTTGGAAATTCTACGTTCCCTTATGCTCGGCACGAGCGTGATTGTGATTGATCCGGAGTTGGAGTATAAGCATTTGTGCGACAGCGTGGGCGGCGCGTTGTTGAACGTATCTTTGAATTCCGATTACCGAGTCAATCCTTTTGACGTGCCCAAATCGGTCGAGGGCGAGTCGGACGAGGACATTCTGCGCAGCGCGGTGGTGAATTTGCTGGGATTGATGAACGTGATGCTGGGAAAACTTGATCCGACGGAGGAGGCGATTATGGACCGGGCGCTGTGGGAAACCTACGCCAAAAAAGACATCACGCCGCAAGTCGGCATCGGCGGCAAAGAAATGCCGGTGATGGATGATCTGGTGGAGATTTTGGCCGGGATCGAAGGCGGGGAGAGCTTGTCGGCCCGCTTGTCCAAATACACGGTGGGAACGTTCGCGGGACTGTTTAATCAGCGGACCAACGTGGAGTTAAATAACCAGCTGGTCGTGTTTTCGGTGCGGGATCTTGAGGAGTCATTGCGGCCAGTGGCGATTCACACCATCTTGAATTTTATTTGGAACGAAGTTCGTTCCGAATTCAAAAAACGCATCCTGGTGGTGGACGAGGCCTGGTGGATGATGCAGCATGAGGATTCCGGGCGGTTTTTGTTCGGCATCGCCAAGCGCGCCCGGAAATATTATTTGGGCGTGACGACCATCACCCAGGACGTGACGGATTTTTTACAAAGTCCTTACGGAGAGCCGATTGTCACCAACTCCTCCATTCAGATTCTGTTAAAGCAGTCGCCGGCTTCCATGGATTTGGTGACTAAAGTGTTTTTCCTGACAGAGGGTGAAAAGTATTTGCTTTTGGAAAGCCAGGTCGGCGAAGGACTGTTTTTCGCCGGACTAAAACACGTGGCCGTTCACGTAGTTGCTTCGTACATGGAAGATCAGATTATTACGACCGACCCGCGGCAACTAATCGAGATTGAGGAAGCAAAAAAACAGTTGCGGGCCCAACAATGAGATAGTTGGTATTAGGTAGCTGGTCTGAAAAGTTCAAACCTTATACCTAAGAACCTATTTTAAAAACAATTTTTAGGCGATCCGC
>JACQJK010000084.1 GCA_016205055.1 Candidatus Doudnabacteria bacterium | reverse complement strand
ATGTCCTAGACCAGACTAGACGATGGGGGCCTAGGCCTCGTGCCTGCCCCGTACCGAAACGAAGTTTCTGGTAACGGGGTCCTAGACCAGACTAGACGATGGCGCCGCGTTGAACGCCCGCGAATAGTTCAGTGCGAGCTTTTTATCTGGATACTCTTCCTGATGTACCAGCTCGTATGGTTGGTAAGGTCTAGTTGAAAAAACCTTTCCAGCATTATGTTCCGAGAGTCGTTTATCTATATTTTTGCTGATTCCAATATAATGTCTATCGTGAGCGGAGCTATATAAGATGTATAAATAGTAGGTCATACGGTTCTTATCAGGGATATTTATAGACGCCCTCCGGAGGAGGGTCCTCCTTCGGAGGAATGGGGCCATAAGAAATATTGACGATGACTTCGACGCTAATAATAACATCTATTAAGAACCTTGGAAATATCTGCTCTGGCGTCGTGATAGCTATAACTAAATACCAATTTCGTTTCCTACCCTTATTCGAATATAAACGGACAACCAAGCGCGGTCTTGACCCCCGACAAGCTGGTTGCTAATTCGTGCGTGACTGAAAGGTCGGTCGAAGGAGCCCGGCGTGTTTTGAGAGGTCTGGGCCTGGAACTGGGCATGACTCTTCCCCGCTGGTGTGGAGCTGGTACAGTGCGAAGAAGCATCCTCGTAAGGATACCCAGTGATTCATCCTCAACCGTTGCAGCAGATTTGTCGCGGCGGTTTTTTTATTATTTTAGACAAATGTAAAGTAGACTTGACATAAGAAAATCTGTAGTTTATACTGAATATAAAGCGTTAACCTTATAGAAATGAAACCAAAAATATTACTTCCCATTTTATTAGGAATTGCGTTGCTGGCCGTCAGTTGCAAGCAGCAGCCGTCTGTGAATACATCGATTCCGGCCGAAAACCAGACAAAACAAATGGACACCATGGACAAAGAGGGGCAGAAGGGGATGGAAAAGTCGGACGCCGAGATGATGGATGATGAAGCAATGATGGAAAAGAAAAAGATGGAAGAAAAATCCCAAAGCTCCAGTCCCACCTCCTCTCCCCAGCCGGCCACACAACCCCAAGCCGGCGTTTACATTGATTACTCCGCCCAGGCGCTGGCGCAAGCCCAAGTCGAGGGTAAAAGAATTGTGCTAAATTTTTACGCGCCGTGGTGTCCGTTTTGCCGGGCGGCTGATGCCGATTTCCAGGCCAATCTGGGACGGCTGCCGGAAAATTTGGTTCTACTCCGGGTTCAATACGATTCGGAAAAAGAATTGAAGTCTAAATATGGCGTGACTTATCAGCATACTTTCGTGCAAGTTGACGAGCAGAGCAAGCAGGTAACCAAATGGAGCGGTGGGGGGATTGATGAACTAATCGCCAGGGTGAAATAATTTATGTTGGAGTTATTGCTAGCCGTTGCAGCCGGTTTTCTGACCTTTGCCGCGCCTTGCATTTTGCCTGTTCTGCCCATTATCCTGGGAGCGGCCGTTGGGCAGAGCAACAAAACCAGGCCTCTGTTTATCGTTTTGGGCTTCGTGGTGGTTTTTTCCGCTTTCACTTTTATTTTCGGGGCGTTTTCCCAGTCTTTGGGTTTTGACACTAACACCCTGCGGGCCATTGCTCGGGTGTTGCTGCTGATGTTTGGGCTATTTTTGCTTTTCCCGGTGGTGTTTGAAAGAGTCGTTTCGCCGCTGGTCAGCCGCCTGTTAAAAAGCGCTGATCCCAGAGCTCGCCCAACTACCGGTAATTGGAACGCTTTTGTGTTAGGAGGCACTCTGGGGCTGGTCTGGACTCCTTGCGCCGGCCCGATTTTGGGAGTCATTTTGACCTTAATTTTTCAGCAGACCGAACTTGCGCGTGCCGCCATTTTGTTGGTGGCTTATGCCGTTGGCGCGGGGCTGCCGATGTTGGCCCTGGCTTACGGCGGCCAGTATGTGACCACCAAGGTTCGCGCCATTACCCGTTATTCCGGCCAACTGCAAAAAGTCTTCGGGGTTCTGATCGTGTTACTGGCGGTTTCGATGTTTTTCGGCTACGATCTGGAAATCCAAAGAAAGCTGCTTGAGTTTTACCCTGGCGGGCAGTTGATGCTTTAGCCACTGGCGTTATGAAGAAACAACTCATCGTTGCAATCGTTATAGTTTCACTGGGCGCCATCATAGGATTTTTGGAGTTAAGCAGAGGGGAAACTGGCGAGCCGTTATTTTCCAAAAACTTTTTAAGTTCTAATCCTTCAAATCAGGTAGCAACCAAACCCGCTCCGGATTTTCAGGGCATTTATCAATGGTTAAACTCTGCACCGCTAAAGATCAACGAGTTGAAAGGCAAGGTCGTGCTGGTGGATTTTTGGACTTATTCCTGCATCAACTGCATCAGGACTCTGCCTTACCTGAAAGACTGGGACAAGAAGTACAGT
>JACQJK010000083.1 GCA_016205055.1 Candidatus Doudnabacteria bacterium | reverse complement strand
ACTCCTCGGCCATGAGCTCGGAGCCGAATGGGCAAAGTCGAACCCACAAGCTCGAACAATATCGAGTTTCGTAATTCAACGCCTCTCACCATCAAAAGTGCTTGTATACCAATTGTCACGGTCGTGGTATTTTTATGCACTTTCGGCGAAGTGATAATGATTTTTAACAGCGCGCGGGAACAGACAGAAAGCGTTGCGTTGCATCACAAGAACGGTCACGACTGCGTTCGCGACGCCTTTTGAAAATTTTCATAAAAGACTATATCCTGGCAAACAATATTTATCCGCCTCTCACCTCTCCAGCCACCGCGGACGGACTTCGGAAGGGCATGCCGCCGAAAACTCCAGTCTTGCTAGGCGCACGGTGAGGATTTATCCCGGTTTGACCTTCTGCCTTTTTTCCCTAACTCTCTCGATTGCGCTTAACAATTTTTTGCGCAGGCGCACGGACTTGGGCGTCACTTCCAAAAACTCGTCCTGCGCGATCAACTCCAGCCCTTTTTCCAAATCGATCTCCAGCGGAACTTTCAGCTGAATGCCTTCTTCCCCCGCCGAGCGAACGTTGGTTAAATGCTTGCCTTTGATAGGGTTCACGGTTAAGTCCTCGCCGCGACTTGTCGAGCCGATAATCATTCCCTGATACACTTCCTCGCCGGGTTTAATATACAAAACCCCGCGCTGCTGCAAATTATCCAGCGCGTGCGCCAATGCTTTGCCCGCGGCCATGGAAACCATCGAGCCAAATTCCCGCCGCTCGATGTCGCCGGCAAAATCAGCAAAGCCGGTTGTGCGAGCAGTCAAAATCCCTTCCCCGCGCGTGATCAACAAAAACTGCTGACGAAAACCCAAAAGCCCGCGCGTGGGTATGTTAAAGGTCAAGCGCACGTGCGCGCCAGATCCAGATTTTTTTAAGTCCGTAAGCACTCCGCGCCTTTTGCCTAAGTTTTCAATGACCGCGCCCGAAAATTCCTCCGGCGCGTCAACAATCACTTCCTCAAACGGTTCCTGCAAGCGGCCTGCGACTCGTTTGGTGATGACTTGGGGCTGGGAAACTTGCAGTTCATATCCTTCACGCCGCATATTTTCCAAAAGCACGGCAATGTGCAACTCCCCGCGACCGTAAATTTTAAACTGGTCGGGCAGGGAAAAATCAATCTTCAAACCGACGTTCACTTCCAACTCGCGCATTAAGCGCTCTTTTATTTGGCGGCTGGTGACAAACTTGCCTGCACGGCCGGCAAACGGCGAGTTATTAACCAAAAGCCCCAACACAATGGTCGGCTCGTCCACGGCAATGGCCGGCAAAGGGAGGACGTCTTTGTCGCCGCAGACCGTGTCGCCAATGTCCACGTCAACAAGACCGGCCAGCATCACAATGTCTCCAGCTTCGGCGTTTTTTGCTTCTTTGCGCGCAAGTCCCGAAAAAGTAAACAACTTGGTGATTTTTCCGGGCCGGGACTGTCCGTCGGGAGTTTTAACAAACACGTTTTGTCCCAGATTTGTCTGACCCTCATAAACCCGGCCGATTGCCAATCGTCCCAAAAAATTATCATAAGCCAAATTGAACGGCTGAAAACGCAAGGGCTTGCCGGCATCGGCCGGGGCCGGAGAAACCCGTTGGATTATCGTATCAAAAAGCGGGGTCAAGTCTCCTGATGCGTCGGACGGGTGGAATCGCGCATACCCGGCTTTGGCGCTTGCGTACACGGTCGCAAACGACAACTGCCGGTCGTTGGCATTAAGTTCCAAAAACAGTTCCAAAACTTCTTCGTGGACTTCCGCCGGACGGGCCTCCTTTTTATCGATTTTGTTGATCACCAGAATCGGCACCAACCCAAGCTCCAGAGATTTTTTTAAAACAAATTTCGTCTGCGGCATCGGGCCTTCCACGGCGTCCACCACCAAGATCACGGCGTCAATGGCCCGCAGCACCCGTTCGACTTCCGAAGAAAAATCCGCATGACCCGGCGTGTCGACGATGTTCACTTTGCTCCCGCGATAAAGGAAGGAAGCATTTTTGGAATAAATCGTTATCCCGCGCTCCTGCTCCAGTTCGTTCGAGTCCATGGTAATTCCTTCAGCAACCGCGCCGGTTTGGCGCAAAATCGCGTCGGTCAAAGACGTCTTGCCGTGATCCACGTGCGCGATAATGGCGATATTTCTTATTTCCATATCCCATAGTTAAGTCTCAACAACATTCTCACATTCTTGAGAATGTGAGAATGTTGTCTACTGCCTAAGTTTTCCTT
>JACQJK010000082.1 GCA_016205055.1 Candidatus Doudnabacteria bacterium | reverse complement strand
TCGAGGACAAAGATTTTTACGCGCACAAGGGGCTTGATTTTTCTAGAATTTTCTCTTCCGCGCTGTTTGACCTGATCACCCTTTCCAAAGCCCAGGGAGCAAGCACAATCACGCAACAGTTAATCCGCAACGCAATTCTCAACCGGGAAAAAAGTTGGTCCAGAAAAATCAAAGAAGTTGTCCTTGCCGTCCAGATTGAACGAAAATTCTCCAAAGACGAAATCTTGGAACTCTACTTAAACGAAATTCCTTACGGCAACAACGCCTATGGCATCCAGGCCGCCTCCCAAACGTACTTTGCCAAAAACGCAAAAGACCTAACTTTGGCGGAAGCGGCCTACCTAGCCGCCTTGCCCCAAGCTCCCACTTACTACTCTCCCTGGGGACCAAACCGAGATAAACTCGAGGGTAGAAAAAACACCGTCCTCCAGCTCATGCACGATCAAGGTTTCATTACCAAGCAAGAGCTGGGATTGGCGAGTGAAGAAAAAGTCAACTTTTCTGTGGTGAAAAACGCGATCAAGGCCCCGCATTTTGTTCAATATGTCCAGGGCTTGCTCGCGCAAAAATTCGGGGAAAAAACCCTGCAGGAAGGCGGCTTGCAAGTAGTTACCACACTGGACGGTCAATTGCAAAAATACGCCGAAGACGCAGTCAAGCAGAACGCGGAGAAAAATGAAAAGAATTTCTCTGCCAAAAACGCCGCCCTGGTCAGCATCGACCCAGTCACAGGACAAATCTTGGCCATGGTGGGGTCCAGAAACTTTTTCGATAATGAAAACGACGGCCAGGTAAACGTTGTACTGCGCCCGCGACAGCCGGGGTCGTCATTTAAACCTTACGTTTATGCCGCGGCGTTTAAAAAAGGATACTCTCCCGCCAGTCTGCTCATGGACGTTACAACGAACTTTGGCAGCTTTGGAGGAGAAGACTATATCCCACAAAACTATACCGGCCGAAACTATGGTCCGGTTTCCATGCGCCAGGCATTGGCCGGATCTTTGAACGTCCCGGCGGTCAAAACCATCCTTTTGGTCGGGGTAAAAGAAGCCATCAATACCGCTCACGATCTCGGTATAAGCACCTTAAAGGAAGAGGGGCGTTACGGACCTTCTTTGGTTTTGGGAGGGGGCGAAGTGACCTTGCTCGATCATACCTCGGCGTTTGGCACTTTTGCCAACAACGGGGTCAGGAAGCCCCCGGTTGCCATTCTCAAAATTACCGACGGCCAAGGTCGGGTAGTGGAGGAGTACAAAGAGAAAAGCGGACAACAAGTGCTTGACCCGCAAATTGCCTTTCTGGTTAACTCCATCCTATCCGACAACAACGCCCGAACCTTTATTTTTGGGGCAAGGAACTTTTTGATTTTGCCGGGCCGCCCCGTGGCCGCCAAGACCGGCACGACACAGGAATTTCGCGACGCTTGGACGATCGGCTACACTCCCCAGCTAGCCGCGGGGGTTTGGGTGGGCAACAACGACAACTCGGCCATGAAAGAGGGGGCAGACGGAGGAGTGTTGGCAGCTCCAATCTGGAATGAATTTATGAAAAAGGCCTTGGAAAACAAACCCGTCCTCTCTTTTCAGCGCCCAGAAGAAATCAGAGACATGCTTGTCGATGCGCTTTCCGGCAAACTCCCCACTTCCTATACTCCCCAAACAAAACCAGAGGTGTTCGCGAGTTTTGCTGTGCCGAGTGAGTACGACGACATTCATGTGTCAATTAGACTCGATAAAAACACTCTTGCCGCGGCCCATTCAACCACGCCTCCGGAAAACATCATTGAAAGAACCTATGTAATTTTTCACTCAGAAAAACCCGATGACCCTAACTGGGAAAATCCGGTGCGGGAATGGGCCAAGCAAAACGGCTACGACTACCCTTTGGGACTTGATACTGACAACTCGCCTACGGGTGGCGGTGGAATCTATATTGGCATGATTGAACCCAAGGAAAGACAACTGATAACTTCCTTGCCTTTGGTGATAGAGGCCGGCGCCTCCTCGGCTTCCGGGATAAAAAAAATTACTATCCGCTTTGACGGAAAAGAGATCTTCAGTAATGACTCCGCATCTGTGAAGTTTTTCTATTCCCAAGCTACGACGGACGGCGAACACGAAATCCGGGCTGAAGCAGAATCTATAAGCGGACAGAAGGGCGAAATTACCAGAAGCGTTATTTTTCAGCTCAACAACTAGCTGTTTTCTCCTGAATGGACGGATTTTTAATTTTTCTTTCGCTGGTAGTTTACCTCCTCCTCACCTTTTTCCGCCCGGTTTGGGGAACTTATTTAATCCTTCTCTTGCTCCCCACTTATCAAATCCGCTTCCAGTTTTTCGGACTGCCTACCACTTTTTTGGAATGGATGATTTTATTACACGCCCTCGTCACCGCTGTTTGGTTGCTTAAAAAAAATATAAAGCTACCATTAAAAAAAATCGTCCTTCCGCTGCGATGGTTTATTATCCTTGCCGGGGCGTTCGCCACAGCTGCGTTTTTATCAGTATTCGTTGCTCCCAACACTGTAAAAGCATTGGGAATTTTCCGGGCGTACATACTCGAAGCCCTAATCTTCTGTGTATTGCTTTTAGTCTGGATCAACACTAAAGAGCGACTTTATCGTTGCTTCCTGTGTTTAGGGGCGCTCGTTGGATATTTGGCCATCTTCGGATTCTTCCAATACTTAACCCTCTTTGCCCTTCCGCCTTCATGGTGGGGGCCCGGGGCAGAGCCCAGGCGGGTAGTATCATTGTTTAGCTACCCGAATGCTGTTTCCTTGCTTATTGGGCCGGTGCTTGCTGCTCTTACCGCGCTTTTGGTCATCAAACCCCAGGACCACTTAGTAGAGCGCCATAAGAAAATTATTATTTTTGTATTATCTCTTGGGATCGGCTTGTTGGTCCTGACTTTTTCCCGCGGCGGCTGGCTTGGCTATACGGCCGCGACCGCATTTTTATTGCCTTTTACGAAACTAAAAAAAACACTGCTTGTCTTGATGGCAGCCGCGGTTGTGGGCAGTTTAATGATTCCGACCTTCCAAGAACGGGTTCTGCCGGCCTTGCGCGGCGAAGATCCTGCGGGACAGGAGCGTTTAAAACTCTGGGCTGGCGCCTGGGAAATAATCAAAATTCAACCGGTCCTGGGCACCGGACTAACCGGCTTTCGAGAATGGTATGGCGCACTCCGAACAACTAACCAAGACGAAATTCTAAATTACCCCCACAACTTTTTCCTTAATTTCTGGGTCGAGACCGGCTTGCTGGGATTGCTGGCTATTCTGGGCGTTTTTCTTTGGAACTTCAAAACGGCCGCGGGAATGTTCACAACGCGCGTTTCTTCGCGTCCGTTAATCCTCGCGGCCCTGGCCGGCCTAGTGAACATCTTTGTGCACGGGCTCGTCGATGCCCCGTTTTTCAAAAACGACCTTGCTTTGAGCTTTTGGTTCTTTTTATCCATTATTCCCGCAGCGCTTCTAGCAGAAAATATAAAACCAAACGAGGAAAACAAAAAACTTCCCACCTGAGCACAGAGCTAATCTTAAACCTCCGGCTTGGGCGGAAAGCTAATCTTTAGGCCTAATCACCACTCGTCGTTCCGGCTCTTCGCCGATGCTTTCTGTGATCAAGTCGGTGTTTTGCGAGAGATGGGAGTGAATCACAAAGCGCTCGTAACTGCTCATGGGCTTTAGCACTAACCGTTGTTTCGTTTCGCGAACCCGCATTGCGGCCTGACGCGCCAGTTCGGCTAAAAATTCCTCCCGGTCCTTCCGGTAGTTTTCTACGTCAATGGTAAACTGCGACGGCTCTTCTTGGGGTAAAAAGGACCGTTTCACTAATAATCGAGCCAGGTACTGCAATGCAAAAAGGGTTGCACCGTACTGCCCAATAAGGAGGGAAGAATCTTCGCTTTTGATGTTAAACACTAATTCTCCCTCGCGGTCTTCAATGGCAACGGTGCCTCGCACCCCCAAAAGCTCGAGTAATTTCTGAATCTGCTGTTGGATTTTTTCTTGAGGTAACATGTCTCTTCAAATCTTCGCGTGGCCTGGCGATGCGCTATTTTTATCCCGTGTCACAAAATACTGCTGGGCAATCGCGAATATCGTTGAAACCAGCCAGTACACCGATAGCCCTGCCGGAAGCTGAAAACCGATAAACACCGCCAATGCCGGGAAGAAGTATAAAAACTGTTTTGACATCATCGCAGACATGCTACTGGCAAAGTCGTCTTTCCCCGCACTTCCCGCCGGGCTGGGGCGGGGCTGCAGACTAAGCGACATTTTTCCTTGTATATACTGCATCACGCCGGTAATCACCGCTAGGTAGCCGTTGGGCTTTGCAACGTCGAGAAAATTCAAGGATATTGGATCGATCTTCCCTGGATCGCTCACAACCGGGTAAAGGTATTGTAAAACATCGCCGTTTAAACCGGCTCGAAACGCGGCATACATCGCGTAGAGAATGAATAACTGAACGATTAGGGGCAAACATGAACTTAGGGGGTTAACTTTATTCTCGCGATAAAATTCCATCAGGGCGCGGCTTTGCGCTTCGCGATCGTCTTTGTGTTTATGCTTAATCTCCTGGAGCTTGGGTTGAATTTCGGCAAGTTTTTTTTGGGACTTCAGCTGGTGCTGAAAGGATGGATAAAGCAATAACCGCACAAGCAGGGTCAGTGCGATAATCGCTAACCCAAGATCGTGCCATAAAAAATTATAAAAGAATATCAAGAGATTAATCAGCGGTTGGAGGAGAATAAGATTATATATCGTGCCAAACATGGCAAAGTACTAAAATTCTCCCCGGGGTTGCGGGGGATAATTTACCGCTGGCTGGACAAGGGGGTTGCAACGCGCCAGGCGCCATAAACTGTGCCCGGCTCCCCGCCAAAGCCCCAGTTGTTCAATTGCGCCGAAAGCATACTCGGAACAGGTGGGGTGGAAGCGGCAAAATCCCCAAGGAAACAACACTTTAAAAACTCCGTGATCGGGGGACAAAGTCTTTTGATAAATAACAATTAGTCCTAAAAACAGGTATTTCATGTCTGGTTAACTTTATCGCGCGCCCCGCGAAACAGGTGCAGTTTTTCAAAGAGTGATTTAGCCTCTCTCTTCAGCTCAGAAAAAGGAACCAAGTTCGCCCCTGTCCGAGCGATCAAAAGACTGTTCGTTGCGGGATTTAAAGAGGCGAGGAACTGGGCGACTATATATCGCAGCCTTCTCTTTACCAAATTTCTCTGATTGGTTTTATTGCTCACTTTTTTTGAAACCAAAAATCCTATCCTGGGATAGGGTTTTAAGGAGGCGGCGCTGACAGCCGTAAGCAGGCGCCCCGATTTTCTATTTCCCGTTCTTAGCACCTGAATAATCTCCCGCTCTTTATTTAGCCGATTAGTTTTAGGTAGCATGTCTTAAGCTTACCAGGTTATACTGCAAGTTTTTTCCTGCCTTTCCGGCGCCTGCGGGACAAAACCCTGCGGCCGGCCGTTGTCCGACTCCTTTTTAAAAATCCGTGTCGCTTGCGGCGCCGGTCTTTTTTGGGTTGCCAGGTGCGTTTCGACATACAAAAAAGCAGTAATTGTTGATTAACTATGTTTATGCACTCTCCAAACTTTGAATTACGAAACGCCAAAATTTTATTCTTCGGCCTTGTGGAGAAGCTAAAATTTTGGCTTAGATGCTATAAAAGGTTCTCGACAAGCTCGAACAATATCGAGTTTCGTAATTCACAGTCCAAAGGCCTTTTGAAAATGAATGGCTCAAAGCTTACTATAGTGGTTTCCGCGCCTTTGTTCAAGACGCTATGAGTAAAACACAGGGAATCAACCGGGAATCCACATTAAATTAACATTGTTTGTTTTTTTCTCTTCACTGGGCCAAAAAAAGACGGGTTTACTGTTGATAACCTATCTGTTAAAATAGTGAAAGTTTTGGCGAAAAAAGGCGGCAGAGTGTCGCCCAACTATCTTAAAAGTATGACCAACGAACAACTGTGGCGGGCTGTACTGGGTAACCTGGAGCTTTCGCTCTCAAAACCGAATTTCACGACCTGGTTCAAAAACACTGCGGTTCTCAACAGCTCGGGGAATGCGGTCGTGGTGGGCGTGCCCAATACCTTCACGAAAGAGTGGCTACAAAACAAGTACCACCAAAGCATCCTTCATGCGGTTCGCGCGGTCAACCCGGATATTCGAGAAATCAAATATGAAATTCTTTCTAGCGGTGGCGGGAGAACCAACCATCTCTCTGGTACGGCCGCCGTAAAGGAGGCGGCGTTAAATAACCAGCCAAGCAAAGGCCAATCGCACGGAGGACAGCTCAACCCAAAATACATTTTTGAAACTTTTATCGTTGGCGGGGCGAACGAGCTGGCTCACGCCGCGGCCCTAGCCATCACCAAAAAGCCGGGTCTTGCCTATAACCCTCTTTTTATTTACGGGGGGGTGGGTCTTGGAAAAACTCACTTAATGCAGGCCGCTGGAAATAAAATGTCTCAAAACTCCTCCGGCACCCGCGTCCTCTATGTTTCGTCAGAACGGTTTACGAGCGACTTTATTCAGGCTGTAAGGGACGGGAAAGCTTATGAATTTAAAGACCGTTACCGCAGTGTTGATGCCTTGCTGATAGACGATATTCAGCTACTGGCGGGAAAAGAACAGACCCAGGAAGAATTTTTTCACACTTTTAACGCCCTGCATGGCCATAATAAACAAATTGTTATCACGGCAGACCGCCTCCCCAAGGAGATTCCTTCGATTGAAGAGCGCTTAGTTTCGAGGTTTGAGGGTGGGATGGTGGCGGACATTCAGGCGCCCGACTACGAAACGCGCCTGGCCATTCTTCGTGAAAAGTTAAAAGAAAAAGATCGTCAAATCGAAGATGAAATTTTAAGCTATATCGCATCCGTGGTGGAATCGAACATTCGCGAACTGGAAGGAGCGCTGAATCGATTGCTGGTCTATTGCCAGATTAATAATACTCGGCCCTCGCTCGAACAAGTAAAGGATATTCTTGCTAGCATTATTGCTCATCCCAAAAAGCGGGGCTTGACGGCAAAAAAAATTATGGACTCTGTGGCGGGTTTCTACAATGTTACGCTGGAGGACCTGGTAAAACAGTCGAGAAAAAAAGAATTTGTTAAGCCCCGCCAAATCGCAATGTACATTATCAGAAAAGAGCTGGAAACCTCTTTACCTTCCATCGGCGAATATTTTGGGGGGAGGGATCATACCACCGTCATCCACGCGGTTGAAAAAATCGGAAGAACCGTTAAAGAAAATGACGTGTTGAGACAGGAGCTGGCGCTGATTACCGACAAGGCGTGCATGTAAGTTTGCAGACTTGCCGAAGGGCCTGGTTGTGAAGGGTGGGGAGGGTGTGGGGAGCGGCTGGGGTTAAATCATGTATTGCTCTTTTATTATTATTGAGGTCTCCCGTGGTTGTGCCCTGGAAATTCACAGCTTTTAATGTACGGGTTATTAATTTAGGCCTATACGGTCGCTTAATTAGCGGTTCTTCACTTTTCCCAACCCTCTTCTACTACTGTCTTCTATATAACTAAGTTTATAAAGGAGTAGGACTTTCGCTTTTACCGCGAAAGTCCTAAAGTAATTATTTAAAACCGCTTATGAAAGTAACCTGCACCAAAACAAATTTAAAAACCGCATTAAATTTAGCATCTAGGGTTGTAAGCCCCACAGCCACCCTTCCAATTTTAAACAATCTTTTATTAAAGGCTGAATCCGGCCAGCTCCAGGTTTCTGCAACGAATCTGGAGATGGCTTTAAAAATTTTTTTAGGCGGTCAGGTCGCCGAATCCGGCCAGATAACCGTCCCAGCAAAAACCGTTGCCGAGTACGTGAATAATACGAAAGAAGAGAAAATAATTT
>JACQJK010000078.1 GCA_016205055.1 Candidatus Doudnabacteria bacterium | reverse complement strand
TCCAAAGTGGAAACGTCTCCGGGATCTTCCCCCAATTCTTGCGCCCGCAACACCCGCCGCATAATCTTGCCGCTGCGCGTTTTCGGCAGTTTATCCACGAACGCAACCTCTTCGGTCACCGCCAGCGGCCCGATGGTCTTTTTGATATGCTGCTTGATTGCAACAACCATTTCATCACCGGCCTGCTCGCCGGCTTTTAAAATCACAAACGCTTTGGCCACCGTGCCTTTGACCGGGTGCGGCTTGCCGATCACGCCCGCCTCGGATACGGAAGGATAAGACACGATGGCGCTTTCGATTTCGGCGCTCGACAATCTGTGTCCTGAAATGTTCATTACGTCGTCTGACCGCCCTTGCAGCCAAAAATAGCCGTCTTTGTCTTTTCTTGCCAAATCGCCGGTATCATAATAACCCGGAATTTTCTCGTAGTAAGTTTCCAAATACCGCTTGGGGTTGCGCCACAAAGTTTTCATCTGCGCCGGCCAACTGCCCTTGATCACTAAAAAACCGCCCTTGCCGCCCACCACCGGGCGGCCGGTCTTATCCACCACGTCGGCGGTAATCCCGGGAAAGGGCCGAAAGGCGCTGCCCGGCTTAAGCGGCACCGGCGGAAGGGGGGTGATCATGTGCATGCCGGTTTCAGTCTGCCACCAGGTATCCATAATCGGGCAGCGTTTTTTTCCGACCTGCTCGTAAAACCACTTCCACGCTTCCGGATTGATCGGCTCTCCCACCGATCCCAATAGACGTAAAGCAGAAAGATCATGGCCTTCCACACCCTGGTTGCCATATTTTGCCATCATCCGCACGAGAGTAGGCGCGGTGTACAGAATGGTAACTTTATAACGCTCAATCATCTCCCAAATGCGGTCGGATTTGGGGTAATCAGGCACGCCCTCGTACATGATGGAAGTAACGCCGGCCATCAACGGGCCATAGATGATATAACTATGCCCGGTAATCCAGCCGGGATCAGCAGTGCACCAATAAACGTCTTGGGGCTTGAGGTCAAAAACCCAACGCATGGTCCGGTAAACACCGACCATATACCCGCCGTGAGCGTGCACCACGCCTTTCGGCGTGCCGGTCGTGCCGGAGGTGTAAAGAATAAACGCCGGATCTTCGCTGTCCATAATTTCCGTTTCGGCAGGAGGAAGGTCTTCGGCCACCAGCTCGTGGTACCACAAGTCCCTTTTTTCGACCATGCTTATTGCGGACTTGGCATGTTTGACCACGATGCAGTGTTCAACCGACTCGCAATTTTCCAACAACGCCTCGTCCACCACCTCCTTTAGCCGGACGGCTTTGCCGCGGCGAAAACCCCCATCGCAAGTCACCACGATCTTTGCTCTCGCGTCCTGTAGCCGCTTGCGCACGGCCTGCGCGGAAAATCCCGCGTAAATCACGGAATGCACCGCGCCGATTTTAACGCAGGCCAGCATGGTGATCGCAACCTCCGGAATATTCGGCAGGTAAACTGATACGCGATCCCCTTTAGCCGCGCCCAGCTTTTTCAACGCCGCCGCAAAGCGATTCACCTCATCATAGAGCTGTCCATAAGTTATGCTCCGCTTCATTCCTGGTTCTGCTTCCCAATGGTAGGCGACCTGATTTTTTACATCGGTTTTTTGGTGGCGCTCCAAGGCGTTAATGAAAAGGTTGCATTTTGCGCCGACAAACCAGCCGTAAAACGGCTTTTTTGAATCGTCAAAAACTTTTTTCCATTTTCTCGCCCAAGACAGTTCTTCGGCCGCTTTTTCCCAAAAAGCGACCGGATTATTTTGAGCTTCCTCGTAGATTTGCTGATAATCTTGAACTCTCGCGCTTGCGACGAGCGAAGGCGAGGGATAATAAAGCTCGCCGTCTTTTTGTAAAACTTCTGTGGTATCCGACTGCTCGAGGAGAGGTTTTTTTGTGGCCATAAGGATTATTTTAGAAATTCGCGGAGAGAAAAACCCGAAACCAATGATTTTCCCCCAAGGACTAATTATCAATTACTTGCTTGAGTAAATTGGGCATTAAACTGATTCCGGTCATTTCGGGGGCTTTTGATAAACCCATGATCTCCAAAATGGTTGGGGCGACGTCCGAAAGCAGTCCTTCCGGAATTTGCGTTGCAAGATATTGGTATCCTGATTCGCGAGGTCGCCGCAGTTTTAGACCTGCGCCGGCCAAGATCAAGGGAACAGGATTCGTACTGTGGGCTTTGTGGATTCTGCCGGTGTGAACGTCAGTAACGCTTTCCAAATTCCCGTGGTCAGCCGTGACAAACACGGCCAAATCACCTGACTGCAGGGCAAACTTCACCAGCGTTTCCAGGCAGGAATCAACGGTTTCCGCGGCCACAATTGAAGCGGACAAAGAGCCGGTGTGCCCGACCATGTCCGGGTTGGCATAGTTGACCAGATAGAAATCATAGGGCTCGGACAATTTTTTTAGCATCCTTTGCGTCAGCTCCCCGGCCGACATTTGCGGCACGTTTTGGTATCGTTCTTGGTAAGAACTACTGGAGCTGACTTGATCCCATTCCTCGCCGGAAAGCGGCTCTTCACGTCCGTTGTCGAAAAAATAAGTGACGTGAGGATATTTTTCCGACTCGGCGACGTGATATTGGCGCTTGCCCCGCGCCGAGAGGGTCTCGGATAGCGAATTAACCAACGCGGGCTTAGGAAAAGCCACTTCCACCGACAACTGGCGGGAGTATTCCGACATCGTGACGACCAATAAATCCGGAATGTTCGAATACTTTTGTGAGAACGGCGCCGAGGCGGGATCGACTAAAGCACGGGTTAGTTGGATGGCGCGGTCCGAGCGAAAATTGAAAAAAATCACCGCGTCTCCCGCTCCGATCTGCACCGGTTTTTCGTTGCTTGCCACAATCGAGGTTGGCGGGAAAGTTTCGTCAAAAATACTCTGTTCGTAATAGTTGGCAATGGCTTGCAGGGCACCACCGACAGTTTCTCCCGCACCGTACGCGATGCAGCGGAAAGCCGCCTCGGTAAGATCCCAATGTTGGGCCCGGTCCATGGCGTAGAATCGTCCGCAGAGGCTGACGATTTTTCCGACTCCAAGCTCCACTATTTTTTTTTCCAAGGCGGAAATAAAACTAGCCGCCATGTTTGGTTCGGTGTCGCGGCCGTCCGCAATGACATGGATAACGACTTTTTTCAGATTCCGTGCCGCGGCCAAGATTAACAAAGAATACAAGTGCAGTTGAGAAGAATGGACCCGGCCATCGCTCAATAAACCCAGCAAGTGCAAGGTGGAACCATTTTTTTCCACATGATCTAAGGCCTTCTTAAACGCGGCGTTGCGATAAAATTCACCCGAGCTGATACTGCGGTCAATGCGGGAAAGATCTTCCAAAACGATTCTCCCCGCGCCCAAGCACATGTGCCCGACTTCCGAATTCCCGGGCTCGCCCCAAGGCAAGCCCACATTCGGACCGGCTGCCTGCAGGGTAATGCTGGGAAAATGATTAACCAGCGAATTAAACGCGTTCATCTTTGCGCGGGTTACCGCGTTTCCGTGGCTTGCCGATGCCACGCCAAAACCGTCTAACACCACCAACAAAGCTTTTTTAAACTGAACTGTCATACAGAAAGATACTCAACTCGTTCTACTTTTGCCGATCTTAAGTCTTTTAAAAGGGAAATCCCGAGCATTTCCGAGGGCTTAGGAAGACCAAAAAGATCTAGGATGGTCGGGGCGATATCGCGCAAACTTCCGTTTCTTAAGATGCTTTTTCGGTTCGCAAGCGCCTGATCAGCAACAATGAACGGCACCGGGTTTAAAGAATGCTCGTGATTGATTTCGCCGGTTAGCGGATCCAGCATGTTTTCAGCATTGCCGTGATCTGCGGTCACGATTAAAACTCCGTTTTGATTTTTCACCTCTTCCCAAAGCCGTCCGATGCTTTGGTCTATTGCGGCAACAGCGGAAACGGTTGCTTTGAGGTTGCCGGTGTGTCCCAGCATATCGGCGTTCGGATAATTGACTAAACAAAAATTATAAAGTTTTTTTCGCAAATGCAAGATCAACGCATCGGTGATTTCCTTCGCGCTCATTTCCGGCGCAAGATCAAAGGTGACGACTCTTTTTGAATCCACCCGGACGCGCTTTTCGTTATGGCAAACCCGGGAATTGTTGCCGTGAAAAAAATAAGTCACGTGCGCGAATTTCTCCGATTCGGAAATATAGAGCTGGTGGAAGTGCTGAAATTTCTCCAGATAAAACGGTAAGCTGTTATAAACCTCCCGGCTGGGATAAGCGACAATCACCGGCAGCTCGGTGCCGAACTCGGTCATAGTGACAAAAAACAATTTCTTGTATTTTTTAAATGCCTCAACAAACGCCGGATCGTCCGAAAGCAAACCGGGTTTAACGAACGCTTTGGTCATTTGCCGCGCGCGGTCCGAGCGCAGATTGAAAAAGATTACCGCGTCTCCGTCGGCAAGCGTCACGACTGATTTTTTTCCAGTTTTTGCACGATATGGGATCACGGTTGGGCTTAAAAACTCGTCAGTTTCTCCGCGCTGGTAGCCCTGCTGGATAGCTTGGTAGGCGTTTTCTGCAATCCGGCCTTTGCCAAAAGCAATGGCTTGGTACGCGCGAAGCAAGCGCTGATAGTTATGCGCCCGGTCCATTCCAAAATATCGTCCGGAAACAGACGCGATGTTCCCGACCTCCAAATTATCCATGGTCAGCTGCAAACGCTGTAAAAACTGTTTTGCGGATTTTTGCGGGGTATCCCGGCCATCAGTAAATAAGTGCAAAAAAACTCGATCAAACGAATATTTTTTAAAGAAAACCAAAAGCGCCTCCAAATGGTCAGGTTCGGTATGCCCCGTTCGCCCATCTGACAGTAAACCCATGAGGTGAATGTTACTTTTATTTTTTTTTGCGTGGTTTAGCGCCTCAATAAAAGCGGCGTTTTTGAAAAATGTGCCGTCGTGGATGCTGTCGAGTATATAAACTTTATCTTGCTTCACCGTCCTTCCGGCGCCCATGTTTTCGTGTCCGGCTTCCGAGTTCCCCGGCTCTCCCTCTTTTAAACCCACGCTCTGACCAGAGCAGAGCAATTCGCTTGCCGAGAAACTTTTTTGCAGTAAATCGAAATTCGGCTTTTTGGCAAGTGAGATGGCGTTGCCGGGACCGGCGGGCGCAATGCCCCAACCGTCCAACACCGCCAATACCACCAGTTGTCGCGCTAGTGTCATAATTTAATATAATGAACTCGGAGGGGAAAACCCGGAAAGGGTTTTCCCCTTCCGATCGTCCCTCGGCTTCGCTCGGGACTGCCTCCCCTTTCCTAATGTGTCCTCCGGT
>JACQJK010000081.1 GCA_016205055.1 Candidatus Doudnabacteria bacterium | reverse complement strand
GTCTTTAGCATATGAAAATAATCGTAGGACTAGGCAACCCAGGAAAAAAATATAAAAATACTCGCCATAACGCCGGTTATACTTTCGCGGGTTGGTATTTTAGCAAACTGGACGATGCAACTTGGAAAAAAGAAACCGATTTCGAGTCCCTGATTGCTTACGGGTCAAAAAACGAAATGCGGGTCGCCCTGGTACGGCCGCAAACTTTCATGAACGACTCGGGCAGGGCGACAAAAGCGCTCTGTAATTTTTATAAACTTGAACCCGGTAAAGATCTTTTGGTGATACACGACGATACGGACCTACCTTTAGGAATCATTCGCGCAACCTCCGACTCTTCTTCGGCTGGGCACAAAGGCGTACAGAACCTAATCGAACATCTGAATACTCAAAAATTCCACCGTATCCGCATCGGCGTGGAAGCAAGAAACAGCCGCGACGACGTGCCGACCGAGGACTTTGTACTGCAGGATTTTTCACCGGAAGAGCTTGCTATCCTCACCAGCCAAGTCTTCCCCAATGTCGCGCGTGAGCTGGAAAACTTCCTGAAAAAATAATACACCCCGCTAAAAACCGGGGTGTATTTAGATTGGCGCTTTTAAAACTACCTACGAGCGCTAGACCTAAGATTGAAATAAATCAACCGAAGTCTAACCTTGCCGAGTACTTGCGTGTAATTAGGAGGGATGATTACGACGTTTTCGTCACTCGTAAGTAGACTCAAAAGCGCCAACTTGTCATATTGCCACTTTATAACTTTACACAATATGTTATCATATTATCCAATAATTGTCAAGGAGGCGGGGAGGGGTGTCCCCGTCTTTTCTAAAAAATGTGACTGACGAGGCAAAATACTTTAACTCCTTCAACTTAGTGCCCCAAGTGGGCCCAAAACGTTTTCAACAACTCCTGGATCACTTTTCCGACCTGGGGCGCGCCTGGAAAGCCACCGGCGCCGAGCTGGCAGCCGCTGGTTTTGAACGCGATTTTGTCGAACTCTTGGTAAGCCGGCGAGCGACTATTGACGCGGACCGGGAGTACGGCCGCATTACCCAAGAGGGCATCGGGCTGGTCACGATCAAAGACAACAACTACCCCCGGCTCCTCCAAGAAATTACCGACCCGCCGGCAGTGCTCTATGTAAAAGGCAACCTAAATCAAGCGCTAGGTCGACCGGCTGTGGCCGTGGTGGGGACTCGCAAGATTTCCTCTTACGGCAAAATGGCGGCGGAAAACCTGGCCGCCGCGCTTGCTCACGCCGGAGTATGCCTAATTTCCGGCTTAGCCCTTGGTGTGGACGGCTTAGTGCACCGAACCGCCCTGGCCAACTCCGGCGCCACCGTGGCAGTTTTGGGGTCGGGACTTAATCAAGCGAGTATCTATCCTGGGGCTCATCGGGGCTTAAGCCAAACGATCGTCGAATCTGGCGGAGCGGTAATTTCGGAATTCCCGATAGGATCCCTGCCCTTAAAACAAAATTTTCCCCGCCGCAACCGCATTATCTCGGGACTGGCTTTGGGCGTATTGGTGATTGAAGCGGACCTGGCAAGCGGGTCGTTAATTACCGCCAGGCACGCGCTCGAGCAAAATCGGCAAGTCTTTGCCGTGCCCGGACCGATCTTTAATGCTACTTCCGCCGGCACGAACAATCTGTTGAAATTGGGCGCCAAACCCGTCACTTCGGTCGAAGATATTCTCTCGGAACTCAACCTCGAAGTCACTCCGAGCGTTGCAGAAAAATCCGCCCCCCTCACAGCCGATTCAAAGGACGAAGAAATATTGCTGAAATTGCTGAATTTTGAACCGGTGCACGTCAACACGCTTATCAAGGCGTCAAATCTGCCGGCAAGTGTCGTTTCTTCAACTTTGCTGATGATGGAACTTAAAGGAAAGGTCAGAAATCTTGGCGCATTGCAGTACGTCCTTGCGAAATGATATGGCGAAAAGAATTATCTTGCTGGTAATCTTCCTGACGGCTGCCGGACTTGCGATGTGGCTTGCCCAGAATCAAACACAGAAGGGCTGGGCCGGGACACCGCTGGTCAAAAAAGAATTTACGGAGGAACTGATCGGCGAACGGCAGCTACGCGCAGAACGGGAAACCGAAGTGGAGTTATTACTGGTCGGCGACATCATGCTTTCGCGCAACGTAGCAAGCATGATTCAAAAACACGATGATCCGCTCCTGCCTTTCGCAAACATCAGCGCCTTGCTGAAACAATCCGACTTCAACTTCGGCAACCTGGAATCACCTTTTTCCGAATCCTTACATATCCCGCCTTCCGGCAGCTTAATCTTCAACGCACCCAAAACTTTCCATGTGGGTCTTGTGGAAAATAACTTCAAAGTTTTAAGCATTGCCAATAACCACGCCCTCGACCAGGGACTTACTGGTTTAAAAACAACTCGCGAACTTCTGGCCGCAAGCGGCATTGCGGCAATCGGGGCGGGGAATGACCAGGCGCAGGCCTGGGAACCGGCGATCGTAGAACTGCGCGGTTTAAAAATCGGCTTTCTGGCCGCCTCTTACGCTTCGGTCAACGACGGGGGCAAAAGCCGCAATGATTACGTCGCCCGGACCGACGATGTGGAAAATTTAAAATTGGGAATTGAAAATTTAAAATCACGGAGCGATTTTATCGTCGTCTCCATGCATGCTGGCAACGAATATACGCACCGGCCGAACGCAACCCAGCAAGATTTTGCCCGTGCCGCAATTGACGCCGGCGCGGATGTGGTGGTCGGCCATCACCCCCATTGGGTCCAGCCCATAGAAAAGTATTGTCCCCAACCTCACCTTTCCTCTCCTTATCAAGGAGAGGAACCAACACAAAATACCCCTCCTTTACAAGGAGGGATTAGGGGAGGTAAAAGTATCAATTGCGGCCTCATTTTCTATTCCTTGGGCAACTTTATTTTTGATCAAGAATGGTCGCAAAAGACCAAGCAAGGCCTCGCTGTCCGATTAACCCTGGAAGGAGCTAAATTAAAATCTGCAGAACTCGTGCCGGTGCTCATAGAAAACTACTGCTGCGCAAGATTGGCGGACGAACAGGAATCGAAGCAAATCCTAGAAAGCATCCGCGCGACCTCGACGCTCATTAAGCTATAAAAAAACCGCTCCGAAGAGCGGTTGTAATCTGTCGCCGATGGCCGATGCTTGAACAAGTTATGAACACTCCCCCCGATCGACTACTTGAGGCGCACGAGCTGAACGGCCCAATATGGAGTTTGAACCTGCACCCCGTCTATAACCGAACCCTCAAGTACTTGCTCCGCTTTCTGCACCTGAAGCTGCCCCCTACCACAGCACAAGGTTGCATAAACCGCCATTATGCTGAAATACCATGACTGCCTGGGGTTGCCGGCGGAATTTTTTCCGATCTTAAGTTGAGGAAGTGTTGAAGACCCTTTTTCAGCGAGCACCGAAACCAAAAGCGGGCTCCCGACCTTCAAAATCCTGGCTAACTCACCCAGACAAAACATCAACTGTCCCCTTGCTGTAAGGTTATGCAAGGTCCTCCAGGAAAGAACGGCGTCAAAGTGCTCGTCAGGAAATGGGAATGGGGCGAAATCGCCTACTGGATGAAAACTCACATCCGGATACTGCCTTAAAGCACTCTCGACCGCATACCAAGATTTTGGATGATCAACTCCGTACACCTGGCCTTGCGGGCCGGCCAGGGCTTTCAGAATCGGGAGATGACGACCTTCCCATACGCCGTGGTCTAGAATTTGAGCCGAGGAAACTCCGCGTAAAGCCTGCGATAAAAACTCGTATCCGTTACCACAAGCCACGTAACTGGACGGTTCGCCACCGCCAATTACGTATTTGCTGCCAAGAGTATCCCACCAGCTGATGTTCACAGCAATTTCCATGATTTGTCTCTCCTTAAGTCAATTTCACTGCACAGCCGGATTTGCTAAACTATAGCCAAAACCCGACCGTGCAGTCAAAAAAAACCTTCGGGATAAGCGAAGACTTTTTAAACTCATGAAAACCATAACTTCGCTATGAAGACATCATCATAACTGCCCGGCTCAAAACCAAAAAATCCCTAGACATATTTTTCTCTTAATATTTTCGCTGCTTCGACTTCGTTCTTTAATTTTAAATAAGCTTCATCCACTGGAATAGCGGTTTGCAGACGCGGCGCAAAACCGCAGTCTGGATTCAGTAAAATTCTCTCTGGCGCAACATATTGAAGCGCCTGCTCAACCCGGGCTGTGATTTCTTTTGGCGTGTCAATGTGTTCAAACCGGCACTCCACGCACCCCAAACCAATTTTAAATCTTTTGGGGATCAGGGCCAGCGCCCGCAAGTCGCCTGCCACTGGAATACTGTATTCCAAAACAAACTGGTTGACTTTTAAATCTTGAATAAACGGGATAATCGGTTCATAGCCGCCTTCCCCAACCCAACCCCTGCGGCTGCGGTTTTGCCTGTAAAGAAACGCCCGGTTCCGGCGGCACAGATGCAAAGCGGTTTCCACCCCTTTCACGCCTTTTATAACTTCGTTGACCAAAACGCAAGCGTACTTCAGCTCTTCGTCGGGAGATTTGAACCTGGCGCGGGTCTTTTTATCCACAAACATGCAAATATGCGGATCATCAATCTGGATAACGTCGGCACCGGCATGTCGCAACAACAAAATTTCTTTGTTTAAAATCGGCACCAAAGCTTCCATAAACTCCCGGCGGGTTTTATAAGCTCTGGCTGATCTTTCCTCGTCCCACATCCGCTGGCCCAGCAAATACGGTGAAGGTACGGCAACTTTGATTTTCTTGCTAGAGTTTTGTTTTAGAAAGACTGCTTCTCTGGCGAAAAACCCGGGTTTATTAACTTGCAGTTTGCCAACCACGATATGCAAGGGCTGGCCAGATTGCTTGTCAAAAAAATACTGAAATCCGCCGATCACTTGCTGGGTTAGCACCCAAACATATGATTTCCTGCGCCACTCGCCGTCGGAAATAATATCCAAGCCGGCCTGCTCTTGCAGGGCAATGGCGTAGCGCACGGCTTTGTCCATGGTTGCGGAAAACGGGTCAGCGTCTTGCCAAATCATCTCGCGCACAAACTGCGGCCGTGGTAAGCTGCCAACCACACTGGTCGGGAATAATAAAGCTTTCTTTGCCATGAGTATGCTATGAATGATTCTTTTAAGATGCTTGCATAAAAACAAAAAACTCCAACCGTAACACTAAATTGGAGTGCGTTTCTCCGACTGAGCCGGAGCACATCTTCCGTAGTTACGGAGCTGAATTAGGCACCCGCTCGATTGCTCCGCCTAAGGCGGATACACTCGGGGTTGCCAACGGGTCATAAAGGTCAGTTCCTCTCGCCGTGTTCTTGATGCATAATCTAGTTTTCAACTACCGTAACCAGTATAGCGAAAATGGATTCCTTGTCAAACTTTTTCTTGACAAGCATTACGGCACTTGTTTAAACTGCCACCAGTTAAAACTATTTTCGGCGCAACAAAGCCCGGCCGGTAAAAATTTTTTTTATGAGCAAAAAAACCCTGGTTATCGTCGAGTCGCCCACAAAAGCCAAATTCATCTCTCGCTTCTTGGGGGAAGAGTACTTGGTGGAATCCTCCATGGGCCACGTCCGCGACCTGCCAAAAAGCAAACTTGGTGTTGACGTAAAAAACGATTTCGCTCCCCATTATATCATTCCGCAAAAGGCCAAACCGATCGTTGCGGAACTGAAGAAGAAGGCACAAAAAGCCAAGGCAATTCTTTTGGCCACTGACGAGGACCGCGAGGGAGAAGCCATTTCCTGGCACTTGGTGCAGGCCCTAGGATTAGGCAACGAGCAGCAAATCAATGATGGGAGCGCGGATAAACGGATTTCGCGCATAGTCTTCCATGAAATTACCAAACCGGCCATCGAACAGGCCATTCAAACTCCCCGCTCACTCGACCTCCGCCTGGTTGACGCCCAGCAAGCCAGGCGCATACTCGACCGACTGGTGGGCTACGAGCTCTCGCCTTTCTTGTGGCGGAAAGTCCGTTCCGGGCTTTCTGCCGGGCGCGTACAATCGGTGGCGGTGCGACTGGTGGTGGAGCGAGAGCGGGAAATCCAGAATTTTGTCAAACGGGAATACTGGAGCATAGAAGCCGATTTTGAAAAAGACAAACTAAAATTCACCGCCAAGCTCCACGCAATCGCCGGCAAAACCTTGGAAAAATTCCAGATCAAAACCGAAACAGAAGCCCAGACCATTCTCAAACGGCTTACCGGAGCAAAGTTTGCGGTTGACTCGATTACTCGCAAAACCCTCGAGCGTCATCCCGCCCCGCCTTTTACCACCTCCACTTTGCAACAAGAAGCCGCCAGAAAATTTGGGATGTCCGCAAAACAGACAATGCTGGTTGCCCAACAACTCTACGAAGGACTGGAACTGGGAGAAGAAGGCGGTGTGGGCCTTATCACTTATATGCGAACGGACAGTGTCAACTTAGCGGAACTGTCGCTTGTGCAAATCCGGAGCGTCATTCAAACTCACTTTGGATCCGAGTACGCTCTACCCGAAGTGCGCCGCTTCCGCAATAAATCCAAAGGGGCGCAAGAAGCGCACGAAGCGATTCGGCCAAGCGACGCCAACCGGACGCCGGACTCGATTGCTCAATACCTGGATCGCAACCAAAAAAAAATCTACGAATTGATCTGGAAAAGAACCGTGGCCAGCCAAATGAAACCCGCGGTTCTGGAGCAGACCGCCGTTAATATCGAGGCCCAAAAACCCGGACTGGGCGCGCAGCATCTCTTTCGCGCCACCGGCCAAGTGGTGAAATTCGACGGGTTCATTCGCGCCTACGTGGAAGGCACCGACGAAAAGAGCGAGGAAGAACCAACCGATGCGCTGCCGGCGCTTTCCGAAAAAGAGCCGTTAAACCTGCTCGCAATCAATCCATTGCAGCATTTCACCGAACCGCCCGGCCGCTACAGCGACGCCACCTTAATCAAGGCCCTGGAAGCCCATGGCATCGGCCGCCCTTCCACCTACGCCCCGACCTTAACCACCATTCAAAGCCGCGGCTACGTGGAAAAAAAAGAAAAACGCTACCACCCCTCCGAGGTGGGTATTATAGTGAACGATCTTCTGGTGGAGAATTTTCCGGAAATTGTCGATATTAATTTTACCTCTCATGTTGAGGAAGAACTGGATCAAATCGCGGAAGGCACAATCGGCTGGCAAGAAGTTGCGAAGGAATTTTACGAACCGTTCAAAAAACATCTCATCGAAAAAGAGGCCACCGTGGAAAAACACATCGAGCTTTCCGCCACCCCCTGTCCGCACTGCAATGAACTGATGGTGGTTAAATTCGGCCGCATGGGTAAATTTTTGGCCTGCCCCGATCCGAAAATCAAAATGACTCTGCCGATGCCGGAAGAAGCGGCGAAAATCAAGGAACTGCAGGAAAAAACGCAAAACGAAAAATGCCCGATTTGCGCAAGCCCCATGGACGTCAAACGCGGCCGCTTCGGCTATTTCTTGGGCTGCAGCCGGTATCCGGCCTGCCGAGGGATGAGTAAAATCTTAAACCGCACGGGGTTTAAATGTCCCAACTGCGAAGCCAGACGAATCCTTGGCGAAGTTGGGTCCGATTATCAGATTGGTGATGTCGTGGAGAAAAAATCGCGGGGGCGAGGAAAAATATTTTACGCCTGCACGCGCTATCCCGACTGTGAGTTTTTAACCAACACCAAACCGGAATCGGAAACCGACCTAGTAAGCGCGCTTAACAACTGGAACAAAAACCACTCGAAAAAAACCTCGGCCAAGAAAAAATCCACCCCAGCCACCTAAAACCTTTCAAAAAGAAAAATCCGAGTAACCCTCGGTTTTTTATCGCTCTTGCAATATGACTAAATTGCTGGTAGGATACCCTCCTCAAGATCAAGGAGGCATATGTCTGAAACCGTAAAGGGCGTATGTATCAAATCTCGTTTGTATCCTCCCCGGGGCCGGGATGAACCTTACGAAATCGGGGATGGGCATGGATACCGAGAAATATCTTCAATTCTCGTTGTGGACGATGGGACTACTGTCCATCGTGCCATATTGCTTACCCGGCAAGGCAATCGCGTTTACGCCAGCAACCCCGACCGCATATGTCGGGTGGATCAGTGCGGCGCCGAAGTAGAAATTCCCCGCCTAATCTACGAGAAAGCTCTCGCGGTCCTGGAGGCCAAAGACGCTCTTAACTCGCTCCCCGCGGAACTCACCTCAACCCTTCCTGACTACTCCTAACAAGAAAGGATTTTTTGTTGTTCCAAACTGCAACCTACCCACTGCCTGTTGCCCGCTCCTCACTACATTCACTGGCTTGCCTTTTCCCAAAGCCAAGATATTTTCTATGGTCTATCCAAAACTTTTAGCACGGCCTCGTCATTCATAAATATCATGATCCCCCACAGAATGAAAATAAATCGTGTTTTTATCTGCAAAGTCAAAAATAATGCGGTACTTGTAATCTATCGAAAAAGTCCAAAATTCTTTCAGGTTCCCGGAGAGTTTGTGCG